>JBGPIS010000050.1:0-10540 GCA_041484965.1 Methylomirabilia bacterium | reverse complement strand
GGCGATCCGCCAGACGCCGGCCTCGGCCGACGCCTACACGAACCGCGGCGTCACCCGCGTGCGGCTCGGCGCTCTCGACGGCGCCATCCAGGACTACACAGAGGCCATCCGGCTCGCCCCGGGCGACGCCGACATCCTCTTCAACCGAGGCAACGCCTACGTCGCCAAGCGCGACTACCGGGCGGCGATGACCGACTTCACCCAGGCCCTCAAGCTGAACAGGCACCTTGCCAGGGCGCTCTTCAACCGCGGCACCGCGCGCGCGCTCGCCGGCGACGCCGCGGCGGGGCGTGCCGACTGGCTCGAGGCGATCGAGCTCGAGGCCGACCCGGGGGAGAAGGCGGTGATGCGCCAGCGGGCAAGCTTGGCGCCGCCCACTGCGCCGCCGGCTCCTGTGATGCCGCAGCCCGCTCCGGCCTTGATCGCGGCTCCTCCACCGGTCACGCCGCCGCCTGCGCCTACACCTGTTGCGCCGCGCCCCGCGATGCCTCCGCCGGCGCCTGCGCCGGTTGCGCCGCCGGTTGCTGCCCCGCCGGCAGTCACGCCCGCGCCTGCGCCGGCACCGGTGGCACCACCGCCACCAGCGGTCACCGCGCCGCCTCCGACCCCCGCGCCCGCCCCGCCGGCGCTAGGCGGCGAAGCACTCGACGCGCGCGCACTGGCGAGCCGCGCGCTTTCCCGCGAGCTCCAGGGCGACCGCGCCGGCGCGCTCGAGGACCTCCGTGCCGCGCTCACGACCGAGACGGACCCGGAGCGCCGCCAGGGGCTCCAGAACCTCCTGAGGCTGCTGGAAGGCGCGAAATAGAGGCGATCCGCGCCTTCGTCGCGATCCTCGTGGACGAGGCCGTGCGCGCGCGGCTCGCCGCCGCGATCGAGCGCCTCCGGCGCGTGGCCCCCGACGTGGCATGGGTGGCCCCCGGCAATCTCCACCTCACGCTCAAGTTCCTCGGCCAAGTCGCCCCGGCGCGGCTCGACGCGAGCGCTGCCGCCCTCGAGGGCACGGTCCGGGGGGCGGCGGCGTTCGACGCGGCCGTCGTCGGGCTCGGCGCGTTTCCCACGGTGACGCGGCCCCGCGTCATCTGGGCCGGCGTGAGCGAGGGCGCGCCCGCGCTGAGCGGGGTCGCGGCCCGCGTGGACGCGGCGCTCGCCGCGCTCGGGTTCCCGCCCGAGGCGCGCCCGTTCTCCCCGCACGTCACGCTCGGGCGGGTCCGGGTGGCGGGGCACGCCCCGCGGCTGGCCGACCTGCTCGGCGCGGCGGCGTACCAGGACTTCGGCCGGATGCGCGTCGAGCGCGTCGTTTTGATGGAGAGCCGGCTCTCGCGCGGCGGCCCGCGTTACTCCGAGCGCGCCAGCGTGAGGCTCGGCTGACGTCGGCGCGCGCCGTCAGGATTCGTGGACATTGACGCCATGCTCCGCGGCTCCTAGAATGCTCGCAAGGGCTCAGCACAAGGAGACGGCATGGCGGAAGTGAAGAGCGACAAGAAACAGGCCCTGGATCTGGCGATCGCCCAGATCGAGCGGCAGTTCGGGAAGGGCTCCGTCATGCGCCTGGGCGCGCGCGGACCCCTCGAGGAGATCGCCGTCATTCCGACGGGCGCCTTGTCGCTCGACGTCGCCCTCGGGATCGGCGGCCTGCCGCGGGGCCGGGTCACCGAGATCTACGGGCCGGAGTCCTCGGGCAAGACGACGCTCGCGCTCCACGTCATCGCCGAGGCGCAGCGGCTCGGCGGCATCGCCGCGTTCATCGACGCCGAGCACGCGCTCGACCCCATCTACGCCAAGAAGCTCGGCGTCAACACCGACGAGCTCCTCATCTCCCAGCCGGACACGGGCGAGCAGGCGCTCGAGATCGCGGAGACGCTCGTGCGCTCCAATGCGGTGGACGCCATCGTCATCGATTCGGTCGCGGCCCTCGTGCCGCGCGCGGAGCTCGACGGCGACATGGGCGACTCGCTGCCGGGCCTCCAGGCGCGCCTCATGTCGCAGGCGCTCCGCAAGCTCACCGCCGCCATCTCGCGCTCCGGCGTCGTGATCATCTTCATCAACCAGATGCGCGAAAAGATAGGCGTAATGTTTGGGTGTTTTCACTATTGCACCCGGGTTCGGCTTGCGGACGGCACCAGCATGAAGATCGGCAAGATCGTCAATCAGCGGCTGGCGGTCGAGGTGCTCTCGTGGGATCCGGCGACAGGCAGGATCGAGCCCCGGCGCGTCGTCGATTGGTTCGACAACGGACGCACCGACCATTTCGTGCAATTCGAGGTCGAAGGTGGATGCTCGGGCCGCCGCCACTTTGCCGCGACGGAGAACCACGTCGTCTTCACGCCGAAGGGGCCTGGCCGCGCGGGAGATCTCGCAGTCGGCGACGAGGTGCTCGTTTCCGTCAGAGACTACTCGCTCACCGCCGACCAGTGGCAGGTCATCCTCGGCGGGAGCTTCGGCGACGGCTCGCTCCGCAAGGTCGGCACGCATGCCGCGCACTTCCGGGTCGGCCACGGTGAGGAGCAGAAGGACTACCTTCGCTGGAAACACGAGATGCTCGTGCCGTTCGCGGGGTCCATCAAGCGTACGGGCAACGGCTGGGGCTTCGACACGCTCGCGATGCCGGCGCTGGGCGAGCTCCGGAACGCATACTACGGCGAAGCCGGGCGCATCGCCTGCGATCGCGTCCTCGACCGGCTGGACGCGCGGGGTCTCGCCGTGTGGTACGGCGACGACGGCTCGTTTGGGGGTTCGTATGCTCGCTGGGGCAAGGGCAAGGCGGTTCTCTACAACAAGGCGCTGACCGGCGAGTCGCGCCAGCGAGTGATGGCGGTCCTCGAACGGCTCGGCATCGGGCGGCCGCGCGACGACGGCCGCGGCTTCTGGCTCCACTCGGAGCAGACGAGTCGGCTGCATGCGCTGATCGCGCCGTATCTCCACCCCTCGCTCGACTACAAGCTGCATCCAGGCCAGAGGGGCCGGTTCGCCTGGCACCAGCCGCTCGAAGCGGCCGAGCTAAAGGATCGCGAGGTCCAGCGCGCCGTGCCGGCACGCGTGCTCAAGAAGTACGTCAAGCCGCAGACGCGATCGACGCACCGCTTCGACCTGGAGATCGAGGGGAACCACACGTATCTGGTGGACGGCGTCGTGGTCCACAACTCGCCCGAAACCACGTCGGGTGGGCGCGCGCTCAAGTTCTACGCGTCGATCCGGCTCGACATCCGGCGCCAGGACGCGATCAAGCAGGGCACGGAGTCGCTCGGCGTGCGGACGAAGGTCAAGGTCGTCAAGAACAAGCTCGCGCCGCCGTTCCGCGAGGCCGAGTTCGACGTGATCTACGGCGAAGGCATCTCCAAGACGGGCAGCGTCCTCGACGCGGGCGTCGAGCAGGCGATCATCGAGAAGTCCGGCACCTGGTACACCTACAAGAACGAGCGGATCGGGCAGGGGCGGGAGAACGCGAAGAGGTGGCTCCAGGAGAACCCCGCGACGCTCGCCGACCTCGAGGCCAAGATTCGCGAAGCGCTCGGGCTCCGCCCGATCGCCGCGATCAAGTAGGAGTCGCCGATGGCGATCGACTTCGACAAGCTCCTGGTGACCGGCGTCGAGCGCGGCGCGTCCGACGTGCACCTCAAGGCGAACGCCCCGCCGATCCTGCGCATCCACGGGCGGCTCGTGCCGCAGCAAGACCTCGGCGTGATCACGGCCGAGGAGATGGACGCGATCGCCAAGCGCATCCTGCCCGAGCGCTGGTACGGGCAGCTCCGCGACGGCAAGGAAGTGGACACGGCGTACTCCGTGCCGAACTTCGGCCGGTTCCGCGTCAACATGTACCTCGCCCTCGGCAGCGTCCGCGCCGTGCTGCGCTCCATCCCGTCGAAGAAGCCCAAGTTCGAGGATCTGGGACTGCCGCTGGTGCTCGAGCAGCTCGCGATGGAGCGCCGCGGGTTGGTGCTCGTTACGGGCATCACCGGCTCCGGCAAGTCGACGACGCTGGCGGCGATGATCGACTTCATCAACCGCACCCGGAACGACCACATCGTCACGATCGAGGACCCGATCGAGTTCACGCACGAGGACATCAACTGCGTGGTCAGCCAGCGTGAGGTCGGCCACGACACGCCGAGCTTCGCCACCGCGCTCCGCGCGGCCCTGCGCGAGGACCCGGACGTCATTCTCGTCGGCGAGATGCGCGACCCCGAGACGATGTCCGTCGCGCTCCACGCGGCGGAGACGGGCCACCTCGTCTGCTCCACCCTCCACACGCTCAACGCGGCGGAGACCGTCAACCGCATCATCGGCACCTTCCCGCCCCACCAGGAGCAGCAGATCCGCGATCAGCTCGCGGCGGTCGTGGTGGGTATCCTCTCGCAGCGGCTCATCCCGAAGATCGGCGGCGAGGGGCGCATCCCGGCCGTCGAGGTGCTCGTCGGGACCGCTGTCATCCGCGACTGCATCCGCGAGGCGAAGCGGACGTCCGAGATCCCGACGTTCATCGCCCAGGGCCAGGCGCAGTACGGGATGCAGACCTTCGACCAGTGCCTGCTCAAGCTCTACCGCGACGGCGTGATCTCGTACGAGACGGCCCGGGAGGCGGCGACGAACGCGGACGACTTCGACCTCAAGGTCCGCGGCATCTTCTCGACCGCGGAGCAGTCCTTCGAGCAGAAGACGGACGAGCGGCCCTCGGTCGCGGCGTCCGGCAGCTCCTTCTTCAGGCGATAAGCGCGCCGCGGCGAGTCCTCGACGCCCGGGCTGCGCGCCTCGCCGCGGGCAATCTCCTCGCGCGCCGCGCCTGGACCGCGCGCGACCTCGCCGCGCGCCTCGTGCGGCGCGGCGCGCCCAAGGACGTGGCGGCCGCCGTGGTGGCCGACCTCGCGGCCCGCGGCCACGTGGACGACGCCCTGTTCGCCCGGCACTGGGTGGCGACGCGCGCCGCGCGCGGCTACGGCGCGCTGCGGCTCCGCGACGAGCTCCGCGCCCGTGGCGTCGCCGCCGCCCTCATCGACGCCGCACTCGCCGCGGCCCCAACCGACGACCAGCTCGCCCAGGCGCGCGCGTTCGCCCGGCGACGGCTCCCGGCGCTCCGGCGCGCGGCGCCCGAGCGCGCCGCCGCGCGCCTCGGCGCCCAGCTCCTGCGCCGCGGCTACGGCGCCGCGCTCGTCCGGCGGGTCGTGCGCGAGTGCCTGGGCGTCGGCCTCGAGGAGTGAGCGCGGCCGGATGATACAATTGATCCTCCCATGACCGGCGGCGAGATCCGCGACACGTTCATCAAGTACTTCGAGGCGCGCGGCCACGCGCGCGTGCGCTCCTCGTCGCTCGTGCCCGGCGACGACCCGACACTCCTCTTCACTAGTGCCGGCATGGTCCAGTTCAAGTCCGTCTTCCTCGGCGAGGAGCGGCGCGACTACGCGCGCGCGACGACCTGCCAGAAGTGTGTCCGCGCCGGCGGCAAGCACAACGACCTCGAGAACGTCGGCCGCACGGCGCGCCACCACACGTTCTTCGAGATGCTCGGGAACTTCTCGTTCGGCGACTACTTCAAGGCCGACGCGATCGCCTTCGCCTGGGAGTTCCTGACGCGCGATCTCGGGCTCGACCGCGGCCGCCTCACGGCGACCGTGTTCACCGACGACGACGACGCGTTCGCGCTCTGGAAGAAGGTCGCCGGCTTCGGCGACGACCGCGTCCTGCGCCTCGGCGAGCAGGACAACTTCTGGGCGATGGGCGACACCGGCCCGTGCGGCCCGTGCTCCGAGGTCCACTTCCACCAGGGCGACCACATCGCCTGCGCCGAGGCCGCGGCGGGCCGGCCGTGCCTCGGGCCCGCGTGCGAGTGCGACCGGTGGCTCGAGATCTGGAACCTCGTCTTCATGCAGTTCAACCGCGACACGGCCGGGACGCTGACGCCGCTGCCGCGCCCGTCCATCGACACGGGCATGGGGCTCGAGCGCGTCACCGCCGTGATGCAGGGCAAGCTGTCGGACTACGACACTGACCTGTTCGCGCCCCTCATCGCGCGCGTCTCCGCCCTCGCCGGCAAGCCGTACCGGGCGCGCGAACAGGATGACGTCTCCATGCAAGTGATCGCCGACCACGCGCGGGCGACCGCGTTCCTCATCGGCGACGGTGTCACGCCGTCGAACGAGTGGCGCGGCTACGTGCTCCGGCGTATCATGCGCCGCGCGATGCGCCACGGGCGCAAGCTCGGGCTCACCGACCCGTTTCTCTGGCGGGCGGTCGACTGGGTCGTCGAGCTGATGCGCGACGCGTACCCGGAGCTCGCGACCGAGCGGGGGCGCGTCGAGGAGGCGGTGCGGACCGAGGAGGAGCGCTTCGCCGAGACGCTCGACACGGGCACGTTGAAGATCCGCGACTGGCTCGAGGCCCACGCGGGCGACCGCGCGCGCGTGGTGGACGGCCGCTTCCTCTTCACCCTTTACGATACGCACGGCTTCCCGATGGACCTCGCCGAGGAGGTCTTCCAGGACGCCGGCTGGCGCGTCACCACGGCGACGCGGGCCGCGGCCGACGCCGAGATGCAGCTTCAGCGCGAGCGCGCGCGGGCGGGCGCGACGTTCGCCGCCGTAGACGAGGGCCAGGCGGCCACCGTCTACCAGCGCGTCGCCGCCGAGATCGCGCCGGTGGAGTTCGTCGGCTACGAGACCCTGGCGGCGCCGGCGCGCATCCTGGCGATCGTGGACCCGGGCGAGGGACAGCTGCGGCGCGTGCGCGAGGTCGCGCAGGGGGCCGAGGTCGAGATGATCCTGGACCGCACGCCGGCATACGCCGAGTCCGGCGGGCAGATCGGCGACACCGGCACCCTCGCGGGCCGGGCCGGGCGCGCCCACATCCTCGACACCTACTACCGGGGCCCGAAGCTCATCGTCCACCGGGTCCGGGTGGTCAGCGGCGGCTTCCACGAGAACGAAGAGGTGACGATCAGCGTCGAGTCGCCGCGGCGCCAGGGGCTCCGCCAGCACCACACGGGCACCCACCTGCTCCATGCGGCGCTGCGCCGTGTCTTGGGCACGCACGTCACCCAGGCGGGCTCGCTCGTCGCGCCGGACCACCTGCGCTTCGACTTCTCGCACGGCGCGCAGGTGAAGGATCGCGAGGTCGCGCAGGTCGAGGCGCTGGTGAACGAGCAGGTCCGGGCCAACGTCCCCGTGAGCCGGATGGAGATGGATCTCGACGAGGCGCTCCGCATGGGCGCGATGGCGCTCTTCGGGGAGAAGTACGGCGACCGCGTGCGTGTCATCAAGATCGGCGACTTCTCGACCGAGCTCTGCGGGGGCACCCATCTCGACCAGACGGGCGAGATCGGCCTCCTGAAGGTCGCGGCCGAAGGCGCGGTCGCCTCGGGCGTGCGTCGGATCGAGGCCGTCGCGGGCCCGGCGGCTCTCGAGGCCGTCGCGAAGAAGGAGGCGGCGCTCAAGGAGGCCGCCGAGATCCTCAAGATCGCGCCGCTCGAGGTCCCGCGCCGGCTGGTGAAGCTGCTCGAGGAGCAGAAGCTGCTCGAGAAGCAGCTTGGCGAGCTCGAGGCGAGGCTCGCGCGCTCGCGCGCCGAGGAGCTCGTGGCGGCGGCGCGGCAGATCAACGGCGTCGCCGTGCTCGCGGCACGCGTGGACGGGCTCGACGCCGAGGGCCTCCGCAGGGTGGCCGACACGCTGCGCGACCGCCTCGGCTCGGGCGTCGTGTGCGTCGGCAGCGTCGTGGACGGCAAGGTGAGCCTGATCGCCGCGGTCACGAAGGACCTCACCAAGCGGTTCCCGGCGGGCCGGATCATCCAGGAGGTCGCGCAGGCCGTCGGCGGGCGTGGCGGCGGCCGTCCCGACCTCGCTCAGGGCGGCGGCGCCGAGCCCGCCAAGCTCGACGCGGCCCTCGATCTCGTCTACACGTTCGTCGCCCGCGCCGGCGCCTGAGACCCTCGCGACATCCTCTGCTAGAATAGCGATCGATGAGCCCTCTCGGTCAGATCCCGGTCGTGGCCATCGCCGCCGACCTCGGCAACCTCGCCGGGCCGGCCCGAACGCAGGTCGAGACCGCGCTTGAAGCGGCGCGCCGGTCGCTCCCGCCCGCCCGCTGACGGCCGGCCGCGGTCGCGCGGCCGCTCGCACCTCGAGATCCTCCACCTCGTCGCCGAGACGGTCAGCCGCACGCTCGACGTCGACGATGTCCTGCGCACCGCGCTCGAAGCGCTCACCCACGTCACGGGCTACGAGATCGCGAGCCTCCACCTCTTCACGGCCGACGGCAAGACGCTGCAGCTCCGCGGCGAGAGCGGCATGTCCGCGCGCCTGCGCGAGGTCAACGAGCTCCTGCCCGTCGGCAAGGGGCTGATCGGCCGCGTCGCGGCGACGGGGAAGCCGCTCCACAGCGGGAACGTCCTCCGGGACCCGCTCCTGTTCCCGCCCGCGAAGGCGGTGGTCCGGCTCGACCAGATCCGGGGCTTCGTCTGCGTGCCGATCCGCTGCCGCGGCCGGATCCTCGGAACGCTCTCCCTCGGCCGGCAGACGCTCGACCGCTTCGACGCGCGTGAGACCGCGCTCGTCGAGGCGACCGCCGACCAGATCGGAATTGCGCTCGACAACGCGCGGCTCCACCAGGAGACGGTGCGCCAGCTCGAAGAGCTCAAGCGCACCCATGCCCAGCTGATCCACGCCGAGAAGCTGTCTGCGGTCGGCAAGCTCGCCTCGGGCGTCGCGCACGAGATCAACAATCCGCTGACGACGATCCTCGGGCAGGCGCATCTCCTGCTGTCCAAGCCGGCGTCGGAGGTGCCCCCGCATGTGCGCGAGCGCCTCACCATCGTCACCGAGGAGGCCTCGCGCGCCGCGCGGATCGTGCAGGACCTGCTCCTCTTCGCGCGCCAGCACCCGCCGGAGCGGCGGCCGTGCTCGCTCGCGGAGCAGGTGCGGCGGGTGCTCGACCTCAAGGGCTACCAGCTCCAGCAGGACGGCGTCCGCGTCGTGACCGAGCTCGCGCCGAGCCCGAACGCGTTGGGCGACGAGAACCAGCTTCAACAGGTGCTGCTCAATCTCGTCCAGAACGCGCACCAGGCCATGGCCAACCGCCCCGGCGAACAGGTGCTGACGGTGCGCGTCTGGCCTGCGGGCCGCAACGTCTGTCTCGAGGTGCGCGACACGGGCCCCGGGATTCCCGAGGAGATCATGCCGCGGATCTTCGACCCCTTCTTCACGACCAAACCCCCCGGCGAGGGGAGCGGGCTCGGCCTCTCGGTTTCCTACGGGATCGTGACCGCGCTCGGCGGGGTCCTCCGCGCCGAGAACCGCCCCGAGGGCGGCGCGGCGTTCGTTCTCGAATTGCCGTCGGCGGAGCGGAGCGCCTGATCCGGCTCGCGGCGGTCCTTCTCCTTGCGCTGTCGCTGACGTCGTGCGCGGGGACCGGGGGGCCCGTGCCCGGCGCGCCCGCGCACCACCGCGCGCACGGCTTCGCGAACACCAATCCTGACTTTGCGCGGCCGCCGTTCTGGACACGCCTCACCTTCTTCGTCGCGCGCATGTGGTTGACCACGTTCGCCCCGAAGACCGCGAGCCTCCCGCGCGTCGCCAACGACGGCCGGGCGCTCCGGGAGAACCAGGCGGAGCCGACCGTCACCTGGGTCGGCCACTCGACGCTCCTCGTCCAGCTCGAGGGCGTGAACATCCTGACCGACCCGCAGTGGTCGAACCGCGCGAGCCCGGTCTCGTTCGCCGGGCCCAAGCGGGTCAGCGCGCCGGGGCTGGCCTTCGAGGACCTGCCGCCGATCCACCTCGTGCTGATCTCGCACGACCACTACGACCACCTGGACGTCGCGACCGTGACGCGGCTGGCGGCCGCGCACCGCCCGCGCTTCCTGGTTCCGCTCGGGTTCAAAGCGTGGCTCGCGGACCGGGGGATCACCGACGTCGAGGAGCTCGACTGGTGGCAGAGCGCGACCTTCCGTGGCCTCACGCTCACGTGCGTGCCCGCCCAGCACTTCGCCCAGCGCACGCTCTGGGACGGAAACCGCCGGCTCTGGAGCGGCTGGGCCCTGGCGGGCCGGGAGAAGCGGCTCTTCTTCGCCGGCGACACCGGCTACTACGACGTCTTCAAGGAGGTCGGCGCCCGCTTGGGGCCCTTTGACCTTGCCGCGATCTCCAGCGGCGCCTACCTGCCGCCGGCGATCATGAAGATGACGCACACGCCGCCCGAAGAGTCGCTGCGCCTCTTCGCCGACGTCCGCGCGAAGGCGTTCCTCGCGATCCACTGGGGGACGTTCGACCTCGCCGACGAGCCGATCGAGGAGCCGCCCGCGCGCCTCACCGCCGAGGCGCGCCGCCTCGGGCTCGACCCCGAGCGCGTCTGGATTCTCAAGCACGGCGAGACGCGGCGCTGGTGACGGGAGCCGCGGGAGGCGCGGGGCGGGGCGGCCTCCCGAGACCCGTAGCTTCTGCGGGTTGACCCGGAGCCACGCTCGTGAAGGTCCGCTCGCGCGCCGCGCTGCTCGATCGCCTGGGCCTCGACCTCCCGCAGCGCTTACGGGTGCCGGCGCCGGTCGGTCAACTCACCGCCG
>JBGPIS010000049.1:0-10540 GCA_041484965.1 Methylomirabilia bacterium | reverse complement strand
GGCCGTGGACGAGCGAGGGCGCGTCGTCATCGCCAAGAGCGCCTCGACGCCGCGCGATCCCTCCGACGGCCTCATGGAAGGGCTGGGCCTGCTCGCGGCCGAGCTCGGCACGGAGCTCCGCGGCCTCCTCGCCGCAACGGCGTCCATCGTCCACGGCACGACGGTCGCGACCAACGCGCTCCTCGAGAAGAAGGGCGCCCGGGTCGGGCTTCTCACCACGGAAGGCCACCGCGACGTCATCGAGATGCGCGAGGGCCTGAAGGACGACCGGTACAACCTCCGCATGCCTCCGCCCGTGCCGCTCGTTCCCCGCGCGCGGCGCCTCGGCGTGCGCGAGCGCCTGCGCTTCGACGGCACGGTGATTACGGCGCTCAGCGCCGCGTCGCTCGACGCCGCGCTGGCCAGGCTCGCGCGCGAGCGCGTCGACGCCGTCGCGGTCTGCTATCTCCACTCCTACCGCAATCCCAAGCACGAGCGGCTGACGGCGCGCGCCGTCGCCAAGCGGCTGTCGCGTGTCCATGTCTCGCTCTCATCGGAGGTGCTGCCCCAGATCAAGGAGTACGAGCGCGTCTGGACCACTGTCGTGAACGCCTACGTGGGGCCCGTGCTCGCGCGCTATCTGGCGAGCCTCGCCGCGAAGCTCCGCGCCGCGGGCTATCGGGGCGACGTGCTGATCATGCAGTCCCACGGCGGCGTCGCGCCCATCAAGGAATCGGCGCGGCTCGCCGCCGGCGCCGTGCTCTCGGGTCCCGCGGGAGGCGTCGCCGCGGGCCGCTACGCGGCGCGCCTGCTCGACGAGGGCAACCTGATCACCTTCGACATGGGCGGGACGAGCACGGACATCGCGCTGCTCCAGCACGGCGAGCCGCAGCTCACCGGCGAGAAGACCGTCGGCATCGCCAAGGTCGCGCTCCCGGCGATCGACATCCACACGCTGGGCGCCGGTGGCGGCTCGATCGCGTGGGTGGATCCGGGCGGGATCCTGCACGTCGGGCCGGAGAGCGCGGGCGCGGATCCCGGCCCCGCGTGCTACGCGAAGGGCGGGACGCGGGCGACGGTGACGGACGCGAACCTGGTGCTCGGCTTCCTCGACCCCGGCAACTTCCTCGGCGGGCGTATCGGCCTCGACGCGCAGGCGGCGGAGCGCGCGCTGGCGGCGCTCGCCAAGCAGCTCGGGACGCGCGTCCTCGCCGCCGCCGAGGGCGTCTCGCGCGTCGTCAACACCAACATGGCCGAGGGCATCAAGATCGTCTCGGTGCGCCGCGGGGTCGATCCGCGGAAGTTCGCCCTCGTCGCGTTCGGGGGCGCGGCGGGGCTCCAGGTCACCGAAGTGGCGCGCCTCCTCGAGATCCGGCGCGTCGTCGTGCCGTCGGTCGCCGCGGTGCTCTCGGCGTGGGGGATGCTCGCGACGGACCTCCGCTACGAGCTGGTGCGCTCCCACGTGAGCGAAGTGGGGCGGATGACTCCCGCGGGCCTGCGACGGCTCTTCGGCCGGCTCGAGAACGAAGGGCGCGCGCGGCTCGGCGCGTTCGAGGGGTCGATCCGCGTCCACCGCTCGCTCGACATGCGCTACGGCGAGCAGATCTTCGAGATCCAGGTCCCGCTCGACGGCGTCGCGCTCGAGGCCGCGGACCTCATCGACCAGGTCGCCGCGCGCTTCCACCGCCGCCACGAGGACCTCTACGCCTACAGCGTGCCGGGGCAGGAGGTCGTCATCGTGAACGCGCGCGTGGCGGTCGTGGGCGAGCTGCCCGTGCTGCCCGCGGAGACCGGCGTCACCGCCGGGCGCGCGGCGGCGGGCCCGGCGCGCCGGCGCGTGTGGCTCGGCGACTGGGTCGAGGTGCCCGTCTACAAGCTGGACGGGCTCGGCGTGGGCCAGGAGGTCAAGGGCCCCGCGATCTTCGAGTCGGCGACGACGACGGTGCTGGCGCGTGAGGGCGAGCGCGTCGCCGTCACGCGCCACGGCTGGCTCGACATCCGCATCGGCTGAGCCCCTCGCGGTCCTCGCGCAAGTAACTTGACGGTTACTCACGCCGGCGCTAGTATCCAATTGGTTACTTCGACATGAGCGCCGCGACGCGACCGGCAGCCGCGCGGGACCCCGAAGCGACACGTGAGCGCATCCTGGCGGCAGCGCTCGGCGAGTTCGCCGACAAGGGGCTCGCGGGCGCGCGGGTGGACGCGATCGCGCGGCGCGCGCGCATCAACAAGCGGATGCTCTACCACTATTTTGGCAACAAGGCGGACCTCTTCCGCGAGATCCTCCGCCGCAAGGTCGCCGCGCGCGCCGCCGCCGTCGCGGAGGCGCCGGGGCCGCTCGGCGAGTTCCTCGCGTACTTCTACGAGGTCGCCTGTCGGGACCTCGACTGGATGCGTCTCCTCAAGTGGGAGGCGCTCGAGGCCGACCCGCGGCGGGTCGCCGCAGAGGCGGAGCGGCGCGCGGCGTTTCGCGTCGCCGTCGCCAAGATCCGCCGCGGGCAGACGGAGGGCCAGCTCCCGCCCGGCCTCGATCCCCGGCAGTGCCTGCTGGCGCTCCTCGGCCTCACCGCGTTCCCGCTCGCGTTCCCGCAGATCGCCTGGCTCATCACCGGGCGGACGCCGACCGACCCCGCGTTCGTGCGCGCGCGCATGCGCTTCCTCCGGCGCTTTGCCGGACACCTCATCGCGCCGCGGCCGGCGCGGCTGCACGGGAAGGGCCGCGCGTGACGCGGCGGCGCCGGCTCGCGCTCCTCGTGCTCGTGGCGCTCGCGACGCTCGTCGTGGCGGCGGGCGGCTGGCGCTGGCTGCGGCCGCCGCCGAGCGGCGCGCTGCTCGCGTCCGGCACGATCGAGACCGTGGAGGTGCGCGTGAGCTTCAAGGTGGGCGGCCGCGTCATCGAGCGCCCGGTGGACGAGGGCACGCGCGTCGAGCCCGGCACGCTCATCGGGCGACTCGAGAGCCTCGATCTGCAGGCAGACGCCGAGCGGCTGCGCAGCTCGCTGGTCGGGACGGAGACCCAGCGGCCCCAGCTCCGCACCGAAATCGCGCTTCAGGAGGAGCTGACGCGCGCGCGTATCGGCGAAGCGCGGGCCGCGCTCGCCTCGAAGGAGGAGCAGCTCGCCGAGCTCAAGGCCGGCGCGCGTCCGCAGGAGCTCCGGATGGCGGCCGCCGAGGTGCGCGAGGCGCAGGCGACGCTCGAGAACGCGGAGGCCGATCTGAAGCGCAACGAGGAGCTCTGGAAGCGCGAGCTGATCGCCACCCAGCAGCTCGACGCCGCGCGCACCGCGGCGCGCGTCGCGGCCGAGCGCTACCGGACCGCGGTCGAGCGCCAGGACATGACGAAGGAGGGGCCACGGCCGGAGCAGATCCGCCGGGCCGAGGCCGACGTCCGGCAGGCGCGGGCGAACCTGCTCAACGCGCAGACGGGCGAGATCGAGGTGCTCCACAAGCGCCAGCAGCTCGCCACGCTCGAGGCCAACGTCGCGCGCGACCGCGCCGCGCTCGCCTCGGCCGAAGCGCTGCTCGGCTACACGGTGCTCCGGAGCCCACAGGCGGGGGTGGTGCTGCGCAAGCACGTGGAGCCGGGCGAGATCATCGCGGCCGGCACGCCGGCGGTGACGATCGCGGACCTCCGGAACATCTGGCTCAAGATCTATGTCCCGGAGCCGCAGCTCGGCCGCGTGAAGCTTGGCCAGACGGTGGAGATCACGACTGACTCCTTCAAGGGCAAGATCTATCGCGGCCGCGTCACGTTCATCAACTCCGAGGCGGAGTTCACGCCGAAGAACGTCCAGACCCAGGAGGAGCGCGTGAAGCTCGTCTTCGCCGTCAAGATCACGGTCGACAATCCCAACCAAGAGCTGAAGCCCGGGATGCCGGCCGACGCGAAGATCCCCCTGGACTGACGCGCCCCCGTGAGCGCGCCGGTCCCCGCCCTCGAGCTCGCCGGCCTCACGCGGACCTTCGGCGCCGTGACCGCCGTGGACCACGTGGATCTCGCGGTGCCCCGCGGCGAGCTCTTCGGGCTCGTCGGGCCCGACGGCGCCGGCAAGACGACCACGCTCCGGATGCTGGCGGGCATCCTCCCGCCCACCGAGGGCGACGCGCGGGTCGCCGGCTTTTCGATCCGCGAGGCGCCGGAGGCGCTCAAGACGCGGACGGCCTACATGTCGCAGCGCTTCGGCCTCTACGGCGACCTCACCGTGATGGAGAACCTCCTCTTCTACGCGGACGTCTTCGAGGTCGCCCGGCGCGAGCGTCCGGCCCGCCTCGAGCGCCTGCTCGGGTTCAGCAACCTCGCGCCCTTCAAGGATCGCCTCGCCGACCAACTCTCCGGCGGCATGAAGCAGAAGCTCGGGCTCGCCTGCGCGCTCATCCACACGCCGGAGATCGTCCTGCTGGACGAGCCGACGAACGGCGTGGATCCGGTCTCGCGCCGCGACTTCTGGCGGATCCTCTACCAGATGCTCAAGGAGGGCGTGACGATCTTCATGACGACGGCGTACCTCGACGAGGCCGAGCGTTGCAGCCGCGTCGGGCTGATGCACCGGGGACGGCTCCTCGCCGTGGACGCGCCCGACGCGGTGAAGCGCCTCCTGCCGGGCGACCTCGTCGAGATCGCGGTGGACGACGCGTGGCGCGCGCGCGAGGCGCTCGGCGCGGTGCCGGCCGCGCGCCGCGTGACGCTCTTCGGCCACCGGATCCACGTCGCGCTCGACGACCTGCCGCGCGATCTGCCCGCGGTGACGGCGGCGCTCGCGGCGCAGGGGATCGCCGCGCGCGAGCCGCGCCGCATCGCGCCCTCGCTCGAGGACGTGTTCATCGCGATGACCGCCGAGGGGAGCCCGGCCGATGGCCGCGCCGCCTGAATTCGCCGTCAGCGTCCGCGACCTCGTCCGCCGCTTCGGCGACTTTGTCGCGGTGGACCGCGTCTCGTTCGACGTGCGCGCGGGCGAAGTCTTCGGCTTCCTCGGGCCGAACGGCTCGGGCAAGTCCACGACGATCCGGATGCTCACGGGGCTCCTCGCGCCGACCGGTGGCGCCGGCCGGGTCGCCGGCTTCGACATCGTCCGCGAGAGCCAGGCGATCAAGGACGTCATCGGCTACATGTCGCAGAAGTTCTCGCTCTACGAGGACCTGACCGTCGCGCAGAACCTCGACTTCTACGCGGGCATCTACCGGGTGGCGAAAGACAAGAAGGTCGCGCGCAAGCGCTGGGCGCTCGAGATGGCGGGGCTCCGCGACCGCGGGGCGAGCCTCACGCGCGAGCTCGCGGGCGGCTGGCGGCAGCGCCTGGCGCTCGCGTGCGCGGTCCTGCACGAGCCGCGCATCCTCTTCCTCGACGAGCCCACCTCGGGCGTCGACCCGGTCTCGCGCCGGAGCTTCTGGGATCTGATCCGCACCCTCGCGCGCGAGGGCGTCACGGTGTTCGTCACGACGCATTACATGGACGAGGCGGAGTACTGCGACCGGCTCGCCCTCATCCACCAGGGGCGCAAGATCGCGGAGGGCACGCCCGACCAGCTCAAGCGCGAGCGCATGCGCGGCGACGTCCTCGAGGTGGCGGTGGACCGGCCGGTGGACGCGCTCGAGCTCCTCGCGCGCGAGCCCACCGTCAGCGAGGTCGCGATGTTCGGCACGCTGCTGCACGCCGTGGTCGGCGACGCCGCGCGGGACGCCGGCCGCGTGCGCGCGCTGCTCACGGGCGCCGGGCTCGGCGTGCTCGCGGTCGAGCGTATCGAGCCGTCGCTCGAGGACGTGTTCGTCTCGGCGATCGAGGCCGAGAGCGGGAGCCGCTAGGATGCGCTGGCGCCGCCTGCTCGCCGTCGCCCGCAAGGAAGCGATCCAGATCCGCCGCGACGCGCGGAGTCTGGCGATGGCCTTCGCGATCCCGATGCTCCTGATCGTCATGTACGGGTACGCGCTCACGCTGGACGTGGACGACCTCCGGACGATCGTCTACGACCAGGACGCGAGCGAAGCGAGCCGCGAGTTCCTCCGCGGCTTCACGCAATCGGGCTACTTCACGGTCGTCGCGACCGCGCGCGCGTGGACCGAGGTCGAGCGGGCGCTCGACACGAGCCGGGCCCAGGTCGCGCTCGTGATCCCGGTGAACTTCGCGCGCGACCTCGACCTCGGGCGCCGGGTGGCCGTCCAGGCGCTCCTCGACGGGAGCGACGCCAACACCGCGACGATCGCGACCGGCTACATCGACGCGATCGCCCGCCGCTACTCCGACCGCCTCGCCGTCCTCCACGCCCCCGTGAGCCGACGCCCGCCGGCCGTCGAGGGGCGCCTGCGCGTCTGGTACAACGCCGACCTCCAGTCGAAGAACTTCATCGTGCCGGGGCTGATCGCCGTGATCATGATGGTCATCGCCGCGATGCTCACGTCGCTCACGGTGGCGCGCGAGTGGGAGCGCGGCACGATGGAGCAGCTCGTCTCGACGCCGATCCGGGTGGGCGAGCTGGTGGCGGGCAAGCTCCTGCCGTACTTCGCCATCGGCATCCTCGACGTGACGCTCGCGGCCGGCGCGGCGACGCTCGTCTTCGGCGTGCCGTTCCGCGGGAGCGCGCTGCTCCTCCTCGGCTTCTCGAGCGTCTTCCTGCTGGGCGCCGTGAGCCTCGGGCTCCTCATCTCCATCAAGACGCGCTCGCAGCTCCTCGCGAGCCAGCTGGCGATGCTGACGACGTTCCTCCCCTCGTTCCTCCTCTCGGGCTTCGCGTACGACATCGCCAACATGCCCCGCGCGCTCCAGCTCGTCACCTACGTCGTCCCGGCGCGCTACTTCGTGACGTCGCTGAAGGCGATCTTCCTGAAGGGCGTCGGGCTCGGGGAGCTCTGGCTCGAAGGCGTCCTCCTCGTGGCGTTCGCGGCGGCGGTGACGGTGCTCGCCACGCGGAGCTTCAGGAAGTCGCTGGAGTAGGCGCCGTGTGGGAGCGGCTCCGGCACATGATCGTCAAGGAGTTCATCCAGATCCTGCGCGAGCCGCGCCTGCGCATGATGCTCGTCGTGCCACCGATCGTTCAGCTCGTGGTCTTCGGCTACGCCGCCACGACCGACATCACGGAGGTCGCGACCGGGATCGCCGACTTCGACCGGAGCGAGGCGACGCGGGAGCTCGTCCGCCGCTTCGAGAGCTCGGGCTACTTCCGCGTGGTGCGCACGGCGTCGAGCGCCGACGGCGTGCGCGAGATGCTCGACCGGGGCCAGGTGAAGATCGCCCTCCAGTTCGACCCCGGGTTCGCGCGTGACCTGCAGCGCGGTCGGACGGCGATCGTCCAGGTGCTCGTGGACGGCACGGATTCCAACACCGCGACCGTGGCGGCGAGCTACGCGGGCCGCATCGTCGCGGAATACAGCCAGGCGCTCGAGCCGCCGGCCGCCGTCGCCGTCAAGCCCGCGGGCGGCGTGGATCTGCGCCTGCGCGCCTGGTACAATCCCGACCTCCGGAGCCGCAACTACTTCGTGCCCGCGGTCATCGCGATGGTCATCATGCTGACCGCGCTCCAGCTCACCTCGATGGCGATCGTGCGCGAGCGCGAGATCGGCACGATGGAGCAGCTCCTCGTGAGCCCGCTCCGGCCCGCGGAGCTGATCCTCGGCAAGACGCTGCCCTTCGGCCTCATCGCCTTAGGCGACGTCGCGCTGATCACGGCGATCGCCGTCTTCTGGTTCGACATCCCGATCCGGGGGAGCCTCGGACTCCTCTTTGGCGCGACGGTGATCTACCTCCTGTCCGCGCTCGGCATCGGCCTCTTCATCTCGACGATCTCGAAGACCCAGCAGCAGGCGCTCATGTCCACGTTCCTCTTCTTCCAGCCGACGATCATGCTCTCGGGCTTCGTCTTCCCGATCCAGAACATGCCGCAGGCGATCCAGGTCCTTACCTACGCGAATCCGCTCCGCTACTTCCTCGTCGTGATCCGCGGCATCTTCCTCAAGGGCAACGGCCTCGCCGTGCTCTGGCCCGAGCTCCTCGCGCTTCTCGCGATCGGCACCACGGTGTTCAGCGTGAGCGTCCTCCGCTTCAGGAAGCGGCTCGAGTAGTGGCGGCGCGCGAGCTCCGGCTGCCGGCGGCGCCCGGGGACGTCGTGCTGCGCGCGGCGCTGGCCCTGCGCCGCCTCGGCGCACGCATCGTCCGGTATGATGCCGAGGAGGGGACGCTCGAAGCGCGCTGCGGCCGCCGCCTCCTGCCCGAGACCGTCCGGCTGCGAGCCGTCCCCGAAGGAGAGGGCGCCGTGCGGGTCGCGATCGAGACCGCGGGGACCGACTGGCGGGCGCTCGTGCGCCAGCTCGCCGCCGAGCTCGAGGCGGCGGACTGGCGGTGACGCGTGACCTGCGCCACAACGTCCTGGCGCTCGGCATCGACCACTCCGTCTTCCTGATCGGGCTCTCGTTCGCGTCGCAGTCCACGATCCTGCCGGCGTTCGCCGTGCATCTGGGCGCGGCCAATGTCGTGATCGGCGCGATCCCCGCCGTGATGACGGTCGGCTGGTTCCTGCCCTCGCTCTTCGCTGCGGGCCACACCGAGACGCTGCGCCGGAAGCTCCCGTTCGTCGTCCGTTTCACGGTGTGGGAGCGCGCGCCGTTTCTCGTCCTGGCGCTCACCGCCTTCTTCCTCGCCGGGCGGGCGCCGGGGCTCGCGCTGGCCGTGCTGCTCCTCATGCTCCTCACGATCACGGGCGTGGGCGGCGTGCTGATGCCCGCGTGGATGGACATCGTGGGGCGCGCGATCCCGGTGACGCTGCGCGGCCGCTTCTTCGCGGCCTCGAGCCTCTTCGCGGGCTTGGGCGGTCTCGCCGGGAGTTTCCTCACGGCCCGCATCCTGGCGGCGGTGCCGGCGCCGGCGAGCTACGGCGTGTGCTTCCTCTGTGCGGCGGCATGCATGGCGGCGTCGTACGTGGCGCTGGTGCTGGTCCGCGAGCCGTCGGCCGCGGCGGCGGCGCCGCCGGTCGCCCTCCGGATTTACCTCGCGCGCGTGCCGGCGCTCCTGGCGCGCGACCGGAACCTCCGCTGGTACCTCGCGGCGCGCGCGTTCGCGATCGTCGGGATGATGGGGGGCGGCTTCTACACCGCCTACGCGCTCTCCGCGTGGGCGCCGCCCGCCTCCCAGGTGGGCGTGTTCACCGCGCTGCTCCTGGCCGGGCAGATCGTCGGCACCGTGACGCTCGGCTGGCTCGCCGACCGCTCGGGCCACCGCCTCGTCATCATCACCGGCCTCGCCGCGACGGTCGCCGCGAACGTCCTGGCGCTCGCCGCGCCCTCGCTCGGCGCGTTTGGTGCCGTGTTCGTGCTGACCGGCCTCCAGTCGGCCGCGATCACGATCTCGAATCTGAACGTACTGCTGGAATTCGCGCCGTCGCCGGAGGAGCGACCGACCTACATCGGCCTCGGGACGACGTCGATCGCGCCGGTCGCGTTCGGGGCGCCGCTGGTCGCCGGCCTCCTCGCGGACGCACGGGGCTTCGCGTCGGTGTTCGTCCTCGCGACGGTTGCCGCGGTGATCGGGCTCGCCCTGCTCGTCGCGGTCGTCCAGGACCCGCGGCGGGGGTGACGTCAGAGGGTGGCGGGGGGCTCTACCGCGAGGGAGATTCCGGAATTATTCGGCGGAGGGCGCGACACAATCTGACCACCGAAGTGACCGGACGGCAACGAGTTGTGGCGACAAATTGACGGATGACCATCGCGAGGGATTGGCGTAGGCGTTAGAAATCACGTTGTTGTAGCTACGGCATGCCCCTTGCTGAAAAGGCACGCGGAATGGTAAACGTCTTGCGCCGGCTGCGGCCCTTGACGGGGTATCCGAATACGGGGTATCTGAATGGCGATACGACCGGGACAACAGAGGCGACAGGAGGTCGGTCAGTGACGCGTCGACTCGCCGCGCGCTCGGAGCGTGGTTACTCGCTGGCGGAACTGCTCGTGGTGATCGCGATCATCGGCATC
This sequence comes from Methylomirabilia bacterium, assembly GCA_041484965.1. GTDB lineage: Bacteria > Methylomirabilota > Methylomirabilia > Rokubacteriales > CSP1-6 > JBGPIS01. Next base: position 613 of record JBGPIS010000049.1, on the reverse strand, counting down.
ATGGCCTTGATCGCCGTTCCGCTCATGATGACCTACATCCCGGGCGCGACCGTGAACTACGCGGCGCGCGAGGTCCAGGGCTCGCTCAACCGGGCCAAGCTCCTGGCCGTCGCCACCCGCCAGTCCATCTGCGTACAGGTCGTCGCCGGCGGCTATCGGTTCGTCCAGGTTAGCTGCGGCGGGACGGTCTGGACGGGGTCGGGAACCGACGGGGCGGGCAAGTTCACGATGGGCCGCGGGCTCACGATCACGAACGCGGGCACGAGCCCAGTCTTCAACCAGTTCGGGATGGCGACAACGACGGGCACGTTCAGCATCTCGGCCACGGGCGCGGCGCCGGTGACCGTCTCGGTCAATACTGCAGGGAGGGTCACGATTCCATGAAGGTGTTTTGGGTCCTCCGTCACGATCAGCGCGGCTACACGCTGGCCGAGCTCCTCATCACGGTCGCCATCCTGGGCCTGGTGATGGCCGCCGTGCTGGGGGTCCAGATGTCGAGCAGCAAGATGTTCCTCCGGGGCGAGAACCAGGCGGAGGCCCAGCAGGGCGCGCGGGCGGCCATGCTGATGGAGGAAGACCTCCGCATGGCGGGCTACGGCTGTCCCGACAACGG
>JBGPIS010000048.1:0-10681 GCA_041484965.1 Methylomirabilia bacterium | reverse complement strand
TCGGGACGTCGTACGGCCTCATGGTGCTCACCAAGGCGGCGATCCTCGCCGGACTCCTCGTCCTGGGCGCCCTGAACTTCTTCGCGGTCCGGCGGCTGCCCGCCGCGGCCGACGTCGGTCCGGCGCGTCTCCGGCGATTCGTCGAGGTCGAGGTCGGGCTCGGCGCCACCGTCCTGTTCGTCGCGGCCTCGCTCACCTCGCTGCCGCCGGCGGTGGACGTCGTCGCCGACCGCGCGACCTACGCGGAGACGCTTCACCGGCTCACCCCGCAACCGCCCCGGCTCACATCGCCGAGGATCGCGGACATGCCCGTGGACGATCCGGCGGCGCCACGGACCGACGCCGACCGCGCGTGGTCGGAGTTCAACCACAACGTCGCGGGGCTCTTCGTCCTGGGGATGGGGCTCCTGGCGCTGCTCCACGCGACGGGCCGCGCGCCCTGGGCGCGCCACTGGCCGCTCATCTTCCTCGGCCTCGCGGCCATGCTCCTCGTGCGCGACGATCCCGGCGACTGGCCGCTCGGGCCGCGGGGCTTCTGGGCGGGCATGGCGATTCCCGAGGTCCTCCAGCACCGCGTCTTCATGCTGCTGGTCATCGTGTTCTCGGTCTTCGAGTGGATGGTGCGCGCCGGGCGCGTCGCCTCCGCGCGCTGCGCGCTGGTGTTCCCGATTCTCTGCGCGATCGGAGGCGCGCTCCTCCTGACCCACGCGCACGCGAGCCCGAACCTCAAGGAGGAGTTCCTGACCGAGCTCACGCACGCCCCGCTCGGGCTCCTCGGGCTCCTCGTCGGCTGGGGCCGCTGGCTGGAGCTGCGCCTCCCCGCGGGCGACGGGCGCCTGCCGCGGTGGCTCTGGTCCGGCGCGCTGGCCGCCGTCGGCGTGCTGCTCATCCTCTACCGGGAGAGCTGATGCTCCGCCGCCTGCGCCAGGCGCTGCTCGCGCTCGGCGTCGTCCTGCTCGCCGTGCTCGTGGCGAAGAACGACCCGCAGGCGATCCTCGCCTCGATCGCCCAGCTCTCCTGGCGGCTCGCGATCGTGCTTTGCTTCCCGGCGATGCTCGTGACGGTCTTCGACACGCTCGGCTGGCGCTTCGCGTTCCTGCAGGACGTCGCGCGCTTCCCCACGCTCTTCTGGGCGCGCCTCGCGGGCGAGGCCTTCAATCTCGTGACGCCCACCGCTGCGCTCGGGGGCGAGGCCGTCAAGGCGTGGCTCCTCCGCGGCGTGGTGCCGCTCGACGCGAGCGTGCCGTCGGTCATCGTGGCGAAGACGACCATCACGATCGCGCAGGGCCTCTTCCTCCTGCTCGGCGTCGCCCTCGCGTGGTCGGGTACGCTGCCGGACTCGCCCGTGCTCTATGGCATGCTCTGGCTCCTGGCGCTCGAGACGGTCGCGCTCGCGGGCTTCGTCGTCGCGCAGACGCGCGGGATGCTCGCGTGGGGCAGCCGCCTCCTGGCGCAGCTCGGGGTGGGCGGCGTGCGGTCGGAGGCGCTCGGCCGCATCGACGCCGGGCTCGCGCGCTTTTACCGGCAGGCACCGGGGCGCCTCGCGCTCTCGCTCGCCTTCCACTTCGTGGCCTGGTTCCTCGGGGCGCTCGAGACCTGGTTGATCTTGAACTTTCTCGGCGTTCCGGTCTCGCTGACCACGGCGACGGTGATCGAGGCGTTCGGGAGCGCCGTGCGGTTCGCGACGTTCCTGATCCCGGCGAGCCTCGGGGCGCTCGAGGGCGGCTACGTCGTGACCTTCACCGCGCTCGGCCTGGGCGCCACCTCGGCGGTCTCGTTCAGCCTCATCCGGCGCCTCCGCGAGGCGGTCTGGGTGGGGTTCGGGCTCCTCGCGTTCGCGCTCACCCGCCCTCGCGGCCCGGCCGCGTGATTCGCGGTGGCGTCGGGATTTTAAAGCACCCAGCGGCTCATCTTCCGTTGCTAGAATTGGCGTCACCGATGCCGGCGAAGCGTCTCACCGTCGCGACGGTCCTGCTCCTCGCCTCCTGGGCCGGCGTGGCGGGCGGCGGCCTGCCCACGGTCACCCACGAAGGCCGCCCCTACGTCGAGCTCAAGCGCGTCGCGGCGAGCCTCCGGCCGTGCACGCTCGACGCGACCGCCCAGGCGACGCGCGCGCGGCTCAAAACGGGGAGCCACGTCGTCACCTTCACGCGCAACTGGTCGCAGATCCTCGTGAACGGCACGCCGGTCGTGCTCGACGCGCCCGTGCGCGTCCGGCAGGGCGTGTGGCTCGTGCCCGAGTCGTTCGTGGGCCGCGTCCTGCCGAAGCTCGCCGCGGGCCCGCCGGTGGTGACCGCGCAGGCCGCGCGGCTGGCCGCGTCGGCGCCCGAGGGGACGCTCGAGGAGCTTCGCGTCCGTTCGTACCCGTCGTTCACCCGCGTCGTGCTCGAAACCTCGGGACCCGTCCGCCATCGCGTCGAGCAGAGCGGGCCCAAGGAGGCGAGGATCCGCGTCCTCGGGATCGGCGCCGACGCCCAGACGGAGGAGGTCAGGGACGGCTTCGTGGACGAGATCCGCGTCGAGCGCGCGGGCGCCGACACGCTGCTCCGGATCGTCTACGAGGGCACGGCCGGCACGATCCGTGTCAGCACGCTCGCCGACCCGCCTCGCCTCGTGCTCGACGTCCAGCGGCCGGTGGAGAGCGGGCCGAGCGACAACCGCGTGGACGTGACGCCGCTCCGGACGATCGTGCTCGACGCCGGCCACGGCGGCCACGACTCCGGCGCCGTGGGCCCGACGGGGCTCATGGAGAAGGCGCTGGCGCTCGACGTCACCAAGCGCGTCGCGAAGCTCGTCGAGGAGCGGCTCGGGCTCAAGGTGCTGCTCACGCGCGACGCCGACGTCTTCGTGCCGCTCCGCGACCGGACGAGCTTCGCCAACCGCCAGCGCGCTGACCTCTTCGTGTCCATCCACGCGAACGCGCATCGCGTGTCGGGCACGGACGGCGTGGAGACGTACTTCCTGTCGTCGGAAGCGACGGACAATGGCGCGCGCCAGGTGGCCGCGCTCGAGAACGGCGTCGTCCAGCTTGAAAAATCCTCGGGCCGCGGCAGCGAGCAGATGGACGTCGTGAAGACCATCCTCTGGGACCTGGCCCAGTCGGAGTTCCAGATCGAATCCGAGCGCCTCGCCGAGATCGTCCAGGACTCGGTCACTCAGACGCTCCGGATCGGCAGCCGCGGCGTGAAGCAGGCGGGCTTCTACGTCCTCGGCGGCGCGGCCATGCCGGCCATCCTGCTCGAGATCGGGTTCGTCACGAATCCGCGGGAGGAGCGCAAGCTCAAGGACTCGCGCTACCGGGACGAGCTCGCGCGCGGGATCTTCGCCGGCATCGTCGAGTACAAGCGCCACTGGGACCAGCGGCTGCGCGCCGCCGGCGACCCGGCCCCGGGGGCCCGCTGACCGCCGTGTCGCGCCCCGACGGCCGCGCGCCCGACCAGCTCCGCCCCATCACGGTGACGCGGGAGTTCCTCATCCACCCCGAGGGCTCCGTCCTCGTCGAGTTCGGCGCGACCAAGGTGATCTGCACCGCGTCGGTCGAGGACAAGGTGCCGCCGTTCCTCAAGGGCCAGGGCCAGGGCTGGGTCACCGCGGAGTACGCGATGCTCCCCCGCTCGACGAACACGCGGACGCCGCGCGAGACCCGCGGGCCGAGCGGGCGCTCGCACGAGATCCAGCGGCTGCTCGGCCGGGCGCTGCGCGCCGTGATCGACAGGAGCAAGCTCGGCGAGCGCACCGTGTGGGTGGACTGCGACGTGATCCAGGCCGACGGCGGCACGCGCACCGCGGCGATCACGGGTGGGTTCGTGGCCGTGGCGGACGCGATCACGCGCATCCCGGGGCTCCAGCCGTCGGCCGCGATCCGCGACTGCGTCGCCGCGATCAGCGTCGGCGTGGTCCAGGGCCAGGCGGTGCTCGACCTCAACTACGCCGAGGACTCGACGGCGGAGGTGGATATGAACGTCGTCATGACCGGCGCGGGCGAGTTCGTGGAGGTGCAGGGCACCGCCGAGCAGGTGCCCTTCGGCCGCGCCCGGCTCGACGCGCTCCTGGCGATCGCGGAGGCGGGCATCCGGCGGCTCGTCGGGCTGCAGCGCCGCGCCCTCGACGCGCGTGCCGAGCGCGTCTTCACCCTCTAGGCCGCTGCTCGTCCTCGCCACGCTCAACGCGGGCAAGGCGCGTGAGCTCACGGCGCTCCTTGCCGACCTCCCGTTCGAGGTGCGCGGGCTTGGCGACTTCCCGGGCGCCGCGCTGCCCGAGGAGAGCGAAGACTCGTATCGCGGCAACGCGCTCCTGAAGGCGCGCGCGGCGGCGCGCGTCGCGCGGGCCTGGGCGCTCGGCGACGATTCCGGCCTCGAGGTGGATGCGCTCGGGGGCGCGCCGGGCGTGCGGTCGGCGCGCTACGGCGGCCCCGGCCTCGATGATGCGGGCCGGTGCGCGCGGCTCCTCGAGGCGCTCGCCGGCGTCCCGCCCGACAAGCGCACGGCGCGCTTCCGCTGCGTGATCGCCGTCGTGGATCCGGGGGGGCGCGAGCACGTGGCGGAGGGGGTCGTCCAGGGCGTGATCGCCGAGGCGCCGCGCGGGACGCACGGCTTCGGCTACGACCAGATCTTCTACTATCCGCCGCTCGGGCGCACGTTCGGCGAGCTCGCGCCCTCGGAGAAAGCGCGCGTGGACCACCGCGGGCGGGCCGTGCGAGCCGCCCGGCGGTTCCTGACCGGATGATATACTTTTGCTTCCAGCATCGTGGCGCAGCGATCCGTCGGGGTGTGGCGCAGCCCGGTAGCGCGCCTGCTTTGGGAGCAGGAGGCCGGAGGTTCAAATCCTCTCACCCCGACCATCCTTACGCTGCTCGCCGGGCCGCCGTTGTGCGGGTTCTGTGCGGGAAGTCTACCTCACGCCGCTTACCACTGCCCGAGGAATCGCCAGGAGGGCCACCTCGTGTGTGGCTGCTGCTGCTCAAAGGAGGCTGCTCATGGAGCTTCTGACCCTTTCCGGAGGCGTGGCGGTGGGTTCAGATCGGTCTGTGCGGGGCGCGGGGCGGCGGGCGTCTTCATGAGCGTGAACCTGTCACTGGCGGGCCTCTCGCCGGCCCAGGTGTACCGTCCAGAAGATCCTCATTGCTCCAAGTGCTGTCCGAACGCCGACGATGACTGAGTCGCACCGGGAGTGACACCGGGATTAGCACTGGGCGAGCGGCTCCGGGGGGGCCAGTGGGCAGGCCCACCCCCATGTGGGCACGTTGGCAGGTAGTCGAGAAACACACCGCCCGGTCAAAAGGGCGGTAGGCTACGGGCCGTGAAGCTGCGCCGGGGACTCAATCGCCTTTTTGTCGTTCTCTGGGCGGGGTGGGGAGAGTAGCCAATGATGCGGCTCGTTCTGTTGGCCACTGTTCTGTTTTCCTTCGTCGCGTGCGCCGGGAGGCAGCCGGTCACCCTTCGTCACCCGAACACGGGCGCGGTGGTCCAGTGCGGCGGGGGCATGAACTTCATCCTTGGTCCAGAAATTTCCTACCAACAAGAACGTGATTGCATTGCGGACTATCAGCGGGCGGGATACGAGCGCGCACCACGCTGAACAGATCGCCCACCTCGCACCGGCACGATTCCCGCGCGCTCAATCCTTCAATGGGAGTGGGCGCATGGGACCGACCTTCCCCAGCAGCAGACGAACTTCGGACACGTCCACTGCGAAGTTGAGGCTCTGGCCTTGTCGCCACGTGCCAATGACTACACCGATAACCGCGCCGTCAGCATTCAGAACCGGGGAACCACTGCTCCCGGGGGAAACGGGCGCCGTAATCTGAAGTAGCCGAACTGCGCTGTCTTGCCTGATTCCACTGATGACCCCGGGCGCAAATGTCCCTTCGAGCCCTTCAGGGTTCCCTGCAACGTAGATCTCGTCCCCGATTGACACCGATCCGGGTGGCGCGAGCTGGAGCGGCGTGCCCTTCACGCCCTGTACCCGTAAGACGGCTAGGTCACGGCCTCGGTCGGCAGCCACGACGCCGGAAACCTCGTGAACTTTGTCCTGGCCGTAGAGTTTTGCCACGGCACGAATAGCGCCCTCAATCACATGGAAATTCGTGACCACCAAGTCGTCACGGACGAAGAAGGCGCTACCGAACCCGCTTGCTTTCCCGTTCGCGTCACCGCACACCACAAGGACTACCGACGGAAGAGCGCGCCGGGCTATCTCGCGCGGCCGAAGAGCTGGGCCCTGAGTTGTGGCTGTCACGTCTCCGCCGGGCCTGGAGGCGCTGTCCGGAAGGGGCACCCGAGTTGTCATGGCACTGGTGGGCAGCGACGCAAGCTCGAACTCCTCCAAGAGCGGGTCTTGGCGCCGTTTCGCAATACGACGGACGATCGTCCTGACTTCAGGGCTGTACCAGTAAGTGGACGTGGTGGCCTCGATTCGGAACGCCTTGACTGCGCCTGCTCGAACGACAATCTCTTCGAAGGCTTCGACTCGCAACGACTCCTGAACCGCGCCATCGAACCCAGTCAGTCGATTCGAAAGGTGCCCCTGGTACGTCCATGAGCGGCCGACCCTGAGAGGCCAAGCAAAGAGCGGAAACGGTGGTGAGTAGCGGACGACCGGAACGCCGTTGATGGCGACTTCGTACAGGGCGCCGTCCCGTGTCACCTTGTATCGCTTGGGTCCCACTTCGAGCACATAGCCGGAGCCATCGCTCGCGATTACCCGCAGGGCGCCGTCGGACCGGAGCCATTCGTCGCCTACCGAGACTATGGGCCGCTCGGCAACGCGAGAATCCTGACGAGATTCAGCCGCCGGGCTCGGCGGCGGCTGAGCCAGCCCGCTTGGTTGTGGCCTCGATACCGCCGCAACTCCCCGTCCCTGTTCCTCCCTGGCCTTGCGATCACACTCCCGCCACGCGGTCTGTTCGCCGCCATCGCCGACCCATACCCAGATCTGACCGTCCGTCTTGATCTCTTTGAGCGTGATGAGCCGGAAGTGATTGCACTTCTGCCAGCGCTCCCAGGCGAGGTCCTGAGCAGGGGTGTTGGCCATCGTTGCGCACGCGGTCAAGACCGACGCGCTGAGCAGACCGAGCAGTCTGCGTACGGTCGTCATTGTTATCGGCAGACCGTCTGCCACGTGCACCGTCCGAAGTTGTCGCAGAGGTATGCCTGGCGGCACTGCGTTGTGCCAATCGGGGGGACGACCGGCTGAGGAATCGGCGTAATGGACGGTGGCGGAATTGGCGAAATACTCGGCATCGGGATCGCGGGGATGTCGATGGGGCTGTCGCAGACTTGCACTTGGCGGCACGGGTAGCCCCGTGAGCAATCCCACTCGACGTGACACCCAGCGAGCGCCTGAAGGGGCAGGACAAGCGAGATCAGCAGCGTCAGCGTAAGGACGCGCGTAGGAGACCCCTCTCTCCAGCGGGCGACCACGCCTTTAGGCTCCAGCGCATGGCCCCCCATAGAGGATCTTTGCGTGCTGCCACTATCATGGCACGATTCGCGCGGTAGGGCGTTCGGTCGGCGCGGGCCGCACGGACAAAAGACGGCGCCGGAAAGGAATCGTCCGATGCGTTACCCTCTGGGATAGGTCGCGGGGTTCTGTGCTGGCGTGGTTCCACCCGCGTGGCAGCGAAACAAAAGGCTGGGAGACGTGAGTGTGAACCTAGAGCGGGGCTTTCGTCGAATCACCGTCGTGCTATCGGGCGGTCTACTCCTGGTGACCGTTGGACTCGCACCGTTCATCCTCTATAGCATGGCCGATAGGGCTGCCGAAGAGGCGGCGCGCGATGTGCTCGCCGGGGACAAAGATTTCATAGCAGCGAGTTTCAGTACTCAGTCCGAAATCGTGCGTCGAGTGTTGCGGGAGACCGAGCCGCTGGGGTTCATTTCGATCGACGCCGTAGGGCTGTTGAAGGCCGAGGCGAAGCAAGCGGCGGGGGCGGCGAAAGTGAGAAGTTGGATTCTCTTCGCGCCTGTCGCGGTTGGTATTGCCGTCGCTATCGCCCTCTTGCCGTGGGCAGTCTTCTACGTCCTGCGCTGGATCGCTCGCGGTTTCTCCAACAGTCGGCACGAGGACCACGCAGGAGACACGTGAAGCATGTCGGACGACAACGATTGACGGCCGCCGTGGGGGTCCGCCGACGCCATCACGGACTGCCGCCCACGGAGCGATGACCGGCGAGCAACGAGCCCTTTAATGCTGAATTGAGGATTTCACGCCCATTACCACGCGGCGGAAGCTGCAGGAAGGCGGCTTACAGCCTGCTCGCGGTGAAATCCAGAACTTGCTCCTCGACAACCCCGAACGAATGCGGCTGGCCCTCCAGGAGTACGTCGCCCGTCCCCTCGAATGCAGAGCGCAGCAGCACACCGGTCACGAGATCCGCCCAGCAAGTCCCGGACCATGTTGCGGATGGCCGTGCGCCGGAGGTCGTGGAACAGCTTGCCGCTCAGGCTGGCAGCCTTGCACGCCCGGTCCCACGCGTGCTTAAAGCCGTCGAGGTGGCGGGCCGCCTCGTGGAATACGAATGGGCAGCCAAGAGCCCGATGATGCCAGCGGCGTTCGATTCCGTCTCGGAGAGAGGCCGACAGGACTAGAACGCGTCCCTCGCGGGTCTTGCAGACTTCCGGCCGAAGCCGGATGACGCCAGCGGGCCGGTCCACGTCGCGCCATTCGAGGGTCAGGATTTCGGCGCGCCGCCAGCCGGAGAGATAACCGAAGTCGAGCACGTCCCGGAAGTGGGCCGGAAGATGCTCGCGGATTGCCAGATACTCCGCGTGCTCCAGGAAGCCCTGGCGGGGCGGGTTCTCGGGGAGCCGTGGGATATACGGCCGGCGCGCGAGCCTTGCCGCCTGGAGGGCGAGGGTGAACATGCGGCTCAGTACGCCGAGGTCGCGCTTGACCGTGCCCGGCTCGGCACCCCGGGCGCGTCGGGCCTTCGCGTACTCCCGCATGGTCGCCGTTGTGATGTCCACGGCTCGCGTTCCCGCAAAGAAGGTCTTGAGGTGGGCGACACGCGCCAGGGACCATTGGAGCCGGGGCGGAGGGACGCCCTTGAGGGTGCGTTCCTCGATGTAGTCGGCCGCGAGCTGGTCAAAGGTGATGCGCCCTCGTCAGACCCGCCTGGTCTCCCCTGGCTTAGTTCGGCGCCGCGTCTCTTGAGGAATTGCACCGCAACGGCGCGTTCCGTCGAGCGGGAGCTTTCCCGATACTCTCGCCCTCGGTGGTGGTAGCGAATCCAGTAGACCGGTCCGCGCTTGTAGATGCCGCCAAGCCCTGGCATTGTGGCCCTCCGCTGTGCGCGTTCTGTGCGGGTCCGCCCCGCACGTGCGGCACAACGGCGGCGCTCAGGGCTCGTGGTGTCGCGCTACAATGCCCTCGATACGCTTTGGGAGCAGGAGGCCGGAGGTTCAAATCCTCTCACCCCGACCAATCTCCACAGAATCCCGGAGGAGAAGCGCGCATGAGACAGCTCGTCGTCGTTCTCGCGTCGCTGGCCGTCCTGGCCGTCGCCGTTGCACCCGCTCTCGCGTTCAACTGCCCCGTCGTGATCAAGCAGGCCGACGACCTCATCCGGAAGGCCGAGGGCGGGACGCTGAGCCCGGAGACGCGGCCGCTCCTCGACGAGGCCAAGAAGCAGGTCGCCGAGGCAAAGGCGCATCACGCGAACGCAAAGACGAAGCGCGATCACGGCGACGCGATTCGCAAGGCCAAGGTTGCCGCGGCCTTCGCGGAGGAGGCGATCACGCTCCAGACCCCGTGAGCCGCGCGCGCTTCGCGGGCCAGGTCGTCTTCATCACGGGCGCGTCCTCCGGCATCGGCGCCGCGCTGGCCCGGGAGTTCGCGCACGCCGGGGCCGACGTGGCGCTCGCGGCCCGCCGCGTGGACCGGCTGGCGCAGCTCGCGGCGGAGATCGTGGCCACCGGCCGGCGCGCGCTGGTCCTGCCCTGCGACGTCACGGTGGACGGCGACCTCGAGCGCACGGCGGCGCGCACGCGGGAGACGCTCGGGCGCATCGACGTCGTCGTCGCCAACGCGGGCTTCGGCGTCGTCGGCCGGCTCGAGTCGCTCACCCTCGAGGACTACCGCTACCAGTTCGAGACGAACCTCTTCGGCGTCCTGCGCACGATCTACGCGACGCTCGGGGACGTCAAGAAGGCGCGTGGGCGGGTGGTGCTGCTCGGGAGCGTGAGCGGCCACGTGGGGCTGCCCGGCTCCACGGCCTACACGATGAGCAAGTTCGCGGTCCGCGGTCTCGCCGAGTCGCTCGCGCACGAGCTCGCCCCGCACGGCGTGGCGGTCACGCTGATCACCCCGGGCTTCGTGGAGAGCGAGATCCGCCAGGTGGACAACCGCGGCGTGTGGCACGCGGAGGCCGCGGGCAAGCTGCCGACGCTCCTCGTGATGCCGGCCGCGACCGCGGCGCGCCACATCGTGCGCGCGGTCGCGCGGCGGCGGCGCGAGGCGATCATCACGCGCCACGGGAGGCTCACGGTCTTCCTCCAGCGCCACGTGCCCTGGCTCGTCCGCGCGGTGGTCGGGCGCGTCGGCATGCGGAGCCGGCGCCAGCCGGGCGGCGCGGCCCCGGCGCAATGACGCGCGGCTCCGCATCGGACTCGCGGGGCTCCGAGACGCCGGCCCTGGCCGCGGTGCGGTACGTCGGACTGGGGATTGCGGTCGCCGTCGTTCT
>JBGPIS010000047.1:0-10723 GCA_041484965.1 Methylomirabilia bacterium | reverse complement strand
GCCCGAGCGCGTCTCGCCGTCCACGCGCCGGGCGTCGATCGAGAGGCGCGTGCGGTCCGGCGCCCAGCGCAGGGGCTCGGCCGCGAGCCGGCCCTCCACGCGCGCGACCCGCGGCAGGTCGAGCCGCGCGACGTCGTCCAGCGGCAGCGGCGGTTCGGTGCCGCGCAGTGCCCCGACGGCCACCACGCCGGCCAGCAGAGGCGCCGCGGCCCACCGCGCGTGACCGAACGCCGAGAACGCGATGGCGGTCGCGAGCGCCGCGACCCACCCAGCCCAGGCGAGATCACTGCGCACCGCCGGGGCCAGCGCGACTCCGACGCCGAAGGCCAGCGCCACCGGCACGAGCGGCATGCGGGCGAGCGTCAATCGATTCTCAGGAGGGCTTTGAGCCGCTCGATCTTGGCGCGCCCGAGGCCCCTGACGCGGCGCAGGTCGTCCGCTGTCGCGAAGGGCCCGCCCTGGTTGCGCGCCTCGATGATCTTCGCGGCGAGCGCCGGTCCGACGCCCGGCAGCCGCGTCAGCTCCGCCGCGTGGACGTGATTGAGATCGACCGGCGTGGGCTCGGCCTTGCGAGCGCGCGCGCTCGGGGCGGGGGCTGGCGGGCGCTCGGCCCTGCTCGTGTCCCGACGCGCGGCGGGCGGAGTCGCCGCCGGGGCGGGCGCGGGGCGCCGGTCGAACTGCTCGACGCGCTCGACGAGATCGGGACGGGCGCGGCGCCAGTGGCCGACGGCCAGGCCGAGCCCCGCGGCGGCGAGCAGCACGAGCAGGATGACGAGCTGGTGGCGCGTGTAGAGCGTCATGCGCCGACGATCCCACGCCGCCGGCCGCCTGACTAGAGTCGAAAAGAAGATACGGCTAGGGGACGAGCGCCGCGCGCGTGATCGCCGTCGTCTCCTTGGCGTGCCACTCGGATTCGGCGAACGCCTCGTTGATCTTCTCGAGCGGGTACGTGTGCGAGATCAGCCGCTCGAAGGGCCAGCGCGCGCGGTTGCGGACGAGGAAGTCGAGCGCGCGCGGGATCACCCACGGGTCGTACATGATGACGCCGACGATCCGCTTCGCGCCCCAGACCAGGGTCGCCGGCTCGAGCTCCACCTTCACGCCGCGGCTGATCGTGCCGATCTCGACGTAGGTCCCGCCCTGGCGCAGCATCTCGAGGCCCTCGGGTATGACTTGAGGAAACCCGACGAAGTCGCAGACGAGATCCGCGCCCGTGCCGCCCGTCCAGTTGCGCACGAGACTCACGCGTTCCTTCCGATCGGGGATCTCCTTGATGTTGATGGCGTGATCCGCTCCAAACGCTCTCGCCAGCTCGAGTCGCCCCTGGATCTGATCGACCACGATCACCACCGAGGCGCCCATGTCCTTCGCCACGGCCGCCGCCTGGACGCCGAGCCCGCCCGCGCCCTGGATCACGACGGTGTCGCCGAAGCGGAGGCCGCCCTTGTGGAGACCGAAGATCACCTGGCTGAGCGCGCAGTTCACCGGCGCCACCAGCTCGTCCGTGAGCGCGTCGGGCACCCGGAAGATCGCGCCGCCGGGCTTGAGATAGTAGTACTCGGCGAAGGCGCCGTGGCAGTGCGGGAACTCCGAGGGGCCGAGCGGCCGGCCGACCTTGAACATGCACGCGGCGGGCTCGTGGTTGAGGCACGCGTGGCAGCGCCCGCACGGGTAGAAGTAGGCGTAGGCGACGCGGTCGCCCTCCCTGAGCGGGCGGCCGAGCGAGTCGGTCTTCACGCGCACGCCGAGCCGCGCCACACGCCCGGTCATCTCGTGGCCGAAGATCCAGCCGTCGTCGGGCAGGCGCAGCGGCGCGTCGCCGCGCCAAAAGTGGAGGTCGGAGCCGCAGACGCTGGCGAGCGCGACGCGGATGAGGACCGCGTCGGGCTCGACCTCGGGGATCGGCACCTCGCGGATCTCGAACGGCTTGCCGGGGCCGAAGAAGACGGCGGCCTTGCCCTTGCTCATCGGCTGGCTCCTTTCGACTTACCTCGCCCGGCCATCGGTCTCAGCGCGCACCGCTTCTTCCCACCTCGAACGCGTCGTGTAGCGCCCGGACGGCGAGCTCCGCGTACTTGTCCTCGATGACGCAGGACACCGCGATCTCAGAGGTCGAGATCATCTGGATGTTGATGCCCTCACGGGCGAGCGTCGCGAACATCTTCGACGCGACGCCCGAGTGGCTGCGCATGCCGACGCCGACGATCGAGACCTTGGCGACCCGCTCGTCGTGCACGATGCCCTTGGCGCCGACGTTGCGCGCGACGTCCTCGAGCGCGGCGACGGCGCGCGCGTGGTCGCCGCGGGGCAGGGTGAACGACATGTCGGTGTAGCCGTCCTGGCTGATGTTCTGGACGATCATGTCCACGACGATATCCCTCGCCGTGATCGCCCCGAACACCTGCGCCGCGATGCCCGGCCGGTCGGGGACCCGCAGGATCGAGATCTTCGCCTGGCTCCGGTCGTGGGTGACGCCGGTGACCACCACCTCTTCCATGCCCTGCTCCTCTTTCGTCACGAGCGTGCCCGGGTCCGGCTTGAACGTCGAGCGCACGTGGACCGTCACGCCGTACTTCTTGGCGAACTCCACCGACCGTGACTGGAGCACCTTGGCGCCGAGGCTCGCCATCTCGAGCATCTCGTCGTATGCGACGCGGCCGAGCTTCCGCGCGTCCGGCACGATGTTCGGGTCGGCCGTGTACACGCCGTCCACGTCCGTGTAGATCTCGCAGACGTCCGCGTTGAGCGCCGCGGCGAGCGCCACGCCGGTGAGGTCGGAGCCGCCGCGCCCGAGCGTCGTGATCTCGTCGGCGTCCGAGAGCCCCTGGAAGCCCGCGACGACGACGATCTCGCCCGCGTCGAGCGCCTGGCGCACGCGCTCGGCGGCGATCTGCGTGATCCGCGCCTTCGTGTGGGCGCGGTCCGTGCGGATCCCGACCTGGAATCCCGTGAAGGAGCGCGCCTTCAATCCGAGCGACTGCAGCGCCAGCGCGAGGAGCGCGATCGTGACCTGCTCGCCCGTGGCGAGCAGCACGTCCATCTCCCGAGGGTCGGGGGCCGAACTGACCTCGTGCGCGAGGCCCACGAGGCCGTCCGTCGTCTTGCCCATCGCGGACACGACGACGACGAGCTGATTGCCGGACGCACTCGCGGCGACGCGGCGCGCGACGTTCTTGATCTTGTCCGCGTCCGCGACCGAGGAGCCCCCGTACTTCTGGACGATTAGCGCCATAGACCTAGGAATCTATCACGGTTGCTCCGAGGGCGGGTGCGCGTGGGTGGCCTCGCCGAGGCTCATGTGCTCGCGCAGGAGGTAGAGCCAGCCGATGACCGTGATCGGCACCATCTGGCTCGCGTGGAGGACCAGCGCGTAGCCGACGGCCGCCGACTGCGAGGCGCCGAAGATCCCGACGGCGAGCGCCGCCGCGGCGTGGAAGACGCCGACGTAGCCGGGCGCCGAGGGGATCGAGACGCCGAGCCCGACGAACGCGAGCACCGTCCAGCCGGCGACCCAAGGCAGGTGGAGGTTCATCGCGACGAGCATCGTCCACATCGCAAGCGCCGAGGTCATCCAGATGATCGCGGTCCAGACGAGGAGCGGGACCGCGTGCGAGGGCGTGCGCACGCCGTCGAGGCCCGTCACGAACGTCTCGAAGGCCCGGAGGACGCGGCGCCGGAGCGTGGGCCAGCGCCCGGCGAGCCGCCCGAGGAGCTGCTCGCAGGCGCGCGGGGCAAGGACGAACGCGAGGAGCAGGGCGATGCCGGCCAGATCCAGGGCCAGCAGGACGAGCGCCGCCCACTCCATGTAGGCCGGCACGGGGATGACGAGGATCAGGAGCGCCAGGATCAGGACGACGACGAGCCCGTCGAGCGCCCGCTCGACGACGAGCGTCGCGAGCGTCGTCCAGAAGCCGTGGGCGCGGCCGCTTGCGTCCTGCGCCTTCCAGTGGCGCGCCACCACGTACACGCGCACGAACTCGCCCGCGCGCAGCGGCAGGACGTTGTTCGCCATGTAGCCGATCCAGATCGCGGGCAGGAGCCCGGGCGGGTTCGCGCGCGGCGGGAACAGATAGTGCCAGCGCCGCGCGCGCGCCCAGATCTGCGCGGGGGCCAGCGCCGTCGCCACCGCGGCCCAGCCCCAGTGCGTGGCGCGGAGCTGGCGCCCGAGCTCGGCGAGATCCACCGCGCGGAAGAGGTAGACGAAGAGGGCGACGCTGATCGCGACGCCGAGGACGACCTTGAGCCGGCTCAGAGGCCGAGCTGCGCGAGGACGGCGTCGATCGAGGGCGGCACCGTCGTCGGGCGGGACGCGGACTCGAGCGCGGTGTCCGGATCCTTGAGCCCGTGCCCTGTGAGCGTGAGCACGAGGGTCGAGCCCGGTTCAAAACGGCCAGCTTTGACTGACTTGATCAGGCCCGCCACGGTTGCGGCAGCAGCAGGCTCCATGAAGATGCCTTCTTCCCGCGCAAGCATCCGGTAGGCGCGCAGAATCTCCTCGTCGCTCACGACGTCCACCCAGCCCTTCGAGTCCTTCATGGCCTCGAGCGCCGCGCCCCAGGAGGCCGGGTTCCCGATCTTGATCGCGGTCGCGACCGTGCGCGGCTCCTCGATGACGCGGTTCTCGTAGATCGGCGCGGCGCCGGCGGCCTGGAAGCCGACCATGCGCGGCAGCTCCTGCATGCGGCCCGCACGGTGGTATTCGCGGTAGCCGCGCCAGTACGCGGTGATGTTGCCGGCATTGCCGACGGGGATCAGGTGGTAGTCGGGCGCGTGGCCGAGCTGGTCCACCACCTCGAAGGCGGCGGTCTTCTGTCCCTCGAGCCGGAACGGGTTGACCGAGTTCACGAGCGTGACGGGGTGCGTCTCGGCGATCTGGCGCACGATCGCGAGCGCCTGGTCGAAGTTGCCGTCCACGATGAGGACCCTGGCGCCGTGGATCGCGGCCTGGGAGAGCTTGCCGAGCGCGATCGCGCCCTTGGGCACCATGACGAACGCGCGGATGCCCGCGCGCGCGGCGAACGCCGCGGCGGAGGCGGAGGTGTTGCCGGTCGAGGCGCAGATGACGGCGCGCGAGCCCGACTCGAGCGCCTTCGAGATCGCCAGCGTCATCCCGCGGTCCTTGAAGGAGCCCGTCGGGTTGAAGCCCTCGCACTTCAGGTAGATCCGCAGCCGGGCGTCGGTGGCTTCCTGCAGACGGGGTGCCGGGATGAGCGGCGTGTTGCCCTCGCCCAGCGTGACGACCGGCGTCCGATCCGTCACCGGAAGGAAGTCGCGATAGTGCTCGACGACGCCGCGCCAGGTCTTCATGCGGGACCGCCCTCCACGCGGATCATCGTCGTCGGCGCGGCGACGTCGGGCAGGCGGTCGATGGCGGCGAGGGCCTGGCGCATGTCGCGCTCGCGCGCCTCGTGGGACATCATGACGACGGGGACCGCCTCACGCGTCCCGCGCCCCTTCTGGATGACGTTCGCGATCGAGATGTCGTTGTCGCCGAGGATGCCCGCCACCCTCGACAGCACGCCGGGCCGGTCCTGGGCCATGACGCGCAGGTAGTAGCAGCAGCGGATCGCGTCCATCGGCTTGAGCGGGAGCGCCGCCGGGCCCGCCGACGGCAGCTCGAGGGCGAGGGCGGGGATGCCGTGGGCGATCCGGCGCGCGATGCCGAGCGTGTCCGCCCAGACGGCCGACGCCGTCGGCATCTGGCCCGCGCCGCGCCCGTAGAACATGAGGTCGCCCGCCGCGTCGCCGGTGACGAAGATCGCGTTGAAGACACCGGAGACGGCCGCGAGCGGCGAGCTCGCGGGGATCATCGTCGGGTGGACCCGGACCTCCACCCCGCCGTCTCCGGCCTTGGCGATCGCGAGGAGCTTGATGCGGCAGCCGAGCTCGCGCGCGTAGGCAATATCGGAAGTCGTCACCCGCGTGATGCCCTCGGTGTGGATGTCTTTCAATCCCACGAACGTCCGGAACGCGAGCGT
Source organism: Methylomirabilia bacterium (assembly GCA_041484965.1). Classification (GTDB taxonomy): domain Bacteria; phylum Methylomirabilota; class Methylomirabilia; order Rokubacteriales; family CSP1-6; genus JBGPIS01. The sequence continues at coordinate 4,745 of JBGPIS010000047.1, read as the reverse complement.
CACGAGGATCTGGAGCTTGTGCGCGGAGTCCATGCCCTCGATGTCGAGCGTCGGATCCGCCTCCGCGTAGCCCGCCGCCTGCGCCTCCTCGAGGACCACCGAGAAGTCGAGGCCTTCGTCGGTCATCTTCGACAGGATGTAGTTCGACGTCCCGTTGACGATGCCGAAGACCCTCTGGATGCGGTTGGCGACGAGGCCTTCCTTCAGCGCCTGGATGAGCGGGATGCCGCCCGCGACGGCCGCCTCGAACGCGAGCGTCACGCCGCGCCGGCGCGCCTCGTCGTAGAGCTCCGCTCCGTGGTGGGCGAGGAGCGCTTTGTTGGCCGTCACGACGTGCTTGCCGGTCTGGAGGGCCTTGAGGATGAAGGTGCGGGCCGGCTCGAGACCGCCGATCAGCTCGACGACGATCTGGATCGACGGATCGGCGAGCACGCGGGCCGCGTCGGCCGTCATCGGGAGCTTGTGGATGTCCAGTCCCTCGCGCGCGCGCGTCAGGTCCGTGTCGGCGACGGCGCCCAGCACGAGTCCGCAGCCGGCGCGCTCCTCGAGCATCGCGCGGCGCGACTCGAGGATCTTGATGACCCCGCCGCCGACGGTGCCGAGCCCGAGGAGTGCGATGCGAACGTCCTTCATGTCACCGGACCTGGATCGTGGGAGCGAATGATCAGCGGCCGAGCTGCTTGAGCCCGCGGACCGCCTGCCTGATCCGTTGCTCGTTCTCCACGAGGGCGAACCGCACGTAGCCCTCGCCGTATTCGCCGAAGCCGATACCCGGCGAGACGGCCACCTTCGCTTCCTGGATGAGCAGCTTCGCGAACTCGAGCGAGCCCATCGCGCGGAACGGCTCGGGGATCGGCGCCCACACGAACATCGTGCCCTTGGGCTTGGGGACCGTCCAGCCGATCTTGTTGAGCCCGTCCACCATCGCGTCGCGCCGCTTCCGGTAGACCTCGGTGATGTCGGCGACGACCGACTGGTCGCCCTCGAGGGCGATGATGCCCGCGATCTGGATGGGCTGGAACACGCCGTAGTCGAGGTACGACTTGATCCGCGCGAGCGCCTGGACCATGCGCGGGTTCCCGCAGCAGAACGCGAGCCGCCAGCCCGCCATGTTGTACGACTTCGTCAGCGAGAAGAGCTCGACGCCCACGTCCTTGGCGCCCGGCACCTCGAGGAACGAGGGCGGCCGGTAGCCGTCGAAGGCGAGGTCGGCGTAGGCGAAGTCGTGGACGACCATGAGCCGGTGCTCCCGCGCGAACGCGACGACCTTCTCGAAGAAGGCGCGGTCGACGCACATGGTCGTCGGGTTGTGCGGGAAGGAGAGGATCAGAAGCTTGGCCTTGGGCCACGCGAGCTTCGCCGTCTCCTCGAGGCGCGCGAAGAAATCGCCGTCGGGCGTGAGCGGCACGGATCGCAGGTCCCCATCCGCGATGACCACCGAGTAGGAATGAATCGGATAGGTCGGATTGGGCACGAGCGCGCCGTCGCCGGGCTGGAGCACCGCCAGCGCGAGGTGCCCGAGCCCCTCCTTGGCGCCGATCGTCGCGATCGCCTCGGAGTCCGGGTCGAGCTCGACGCCGTACCGGTCGCGGTACCACTTGGTGATCGCGACGCGGAGCCGCGTGATGCCGCGGGAGGCCGAGTAGCGGTGGTTCTTCGGGTTTTGGGCGGCCTCGATCAGCTTGGCGACGATGTGCTTGGGCGTCCCGAGGTCGGGATTGCCCATGCCCAGATCGATCACGTCCTCGCCCCGCGCGCGCGCCTTCGTCTTGAGGTCGTTGACGACGGCGAACACGTAGGGCGGCAGCCGCTTGATCCGATAGAACTCGTCCATTCAACTCCTCTGCAGGGCTTGTCTCGCGATGATACTCGCGTGCGACGCAGAGTGTCAATAAATCACGATCTCACGCGGAGTTAGGTGTCAGAATCCGTCAAGGGGCTGACGCCGCTTGGGCACGAAGTTGCCGTAATGGCAGCCGGCAGGGCCCGCAACTCCTTGATTGTCAGGGCTGCGCTGCCCGGCACGGCATTTGCGATTCAGACGCGCCATGGGCAACCAGGAATCTCCCGTTGACAGCCTCCCTGGGCAGATGCTAGAAAACGCTCAACCGTCGACGCCTGAGCCGAGGAGGGCTCCCGAGCGCGTGAAGGGTCGTAACCTGTTTAGCCTGCTCGTCGTTCGTGGTGACGGTGTCCGTATCGTCCGCTTCAACTTCCGTCGAACCCTCGCGCTCGGTCTATTCGTGGCTCTCGCGGTCGTCGTCTCCGTGCTCGGCGCGCTCGTGGGCAACTGGGTCCAGCTCCGCCAGCTCACCCGCGAAGCCAAGCTGTTCAGCCGGCAGATTGCCGAGCAACGGGACACGATCGACTCGTTCAACCGTCGCGTCGCCGAGCTGCGCCAGGAGATGTCCGGCTGGCGGGATCTCCACGCCCGCATCTGGGAGCCCTTCGGTCCCGAGCTTGCCCCCGGCGGCCGCGACAGGGGCATCGGCGGCGCCTCGATCCGGCCCGATCACGTGCCCGGGCTCGTGTCGCCGCGGGACGAGCTTGAGCGCCTGGCCGAGAGCGTGCTGGAGCAGGGCGACAACCTCCGCGCCCTCGACCGCCTCATGGCGCGCGCCGGCAAGGCGCTGGCGGCGCTGCCGTCGCGCTGGCCCGTGCGCGGCGCCGTGAACTCCGAGTTCGGCATGCGGCTCTCGCCGTGGACCAACGCGCGCGAGCTCCATAGCGGCCTCGACATCCGCGCCGAGAGGGGGACGCGGGTCAACGCCCCCGCGGCCGGCACCGTCACCTTCGCCGGCGCCCAGCAGGAGTACGGCATCACCGTCATCCTCGATCACGGCAACGACATCCGCTCCGTGTACGGCCACCTGTCGCAGATCGCCGTCAAGCAGGGCGCCCGCGTCGAGCGCGGCGCGCTGCTCGGGCTGACCGGCAACACCGGGCGTTCGTCGGGCCCGCACCTTCACTACGAGATCCTCGTGAAGGGCCAGTCCGTGAACCCCCGCGCCTACCTCTGGGACTGATTGCCGCCAGGACCGTGAGGCCGGCTTAGGCCAGGCGTGGCCTGAGACGGGCGCACGGGGCTCCGGTTCCGCGATCAGTCGCGCGCGCGAAGGCGGCTCCGATTCGGCTATGATGTGGCCGGAGACGAGACCGCGATGGCGCGAATCCTGGTCGCGGACGACGGAGAGGACATCCGCGAGATCCTACGCATGATGCTGTCGGCGGCCGGCTACGAAGTCCTCGTCGCGCCGGACGGCGATAGCGCCCTCACGCTCATGCGCGCGGAGCCCATCGACCTGATCATCACGGACATCTTCATGCCGGGCAAGGAAGGGATCGAGACGATCATCGAGCTGCGCCGCGATTTCCCGTCGGTCAAGATCGTCGCGATGTCCGGGGGCGGCCGGATGGGCGAGCTGCACTACCTCGAAGACGCCGTCAAACTGGGCGCCGTCCGGTCGATTCTCAAGCCGTTCCGCGCGGCCGAGATCCTCGCCGTCGTCCGCGAGGCGCTGGCGTCCTGACTCAGGCCGCCCGGGCGAGGAACTCCAGACAGAGCGCGTTGAACGCGTCGGCCCGCTCCAGGAAGTAGCCGTGGCCGGCGCCGGGGACGATGCGCAGCGCGGCGCCGGGAATGCGCGCCGCGATCTCGCGGGAGAAGCGCGGCGGCACCAGGATGTCCTCCTCGGCGACGCTCACGAGGGTCGGGCACCGGATCGCGCCGAGCCGCTCGCGCGCGTCGTGGGCCGCGACGGCTTCGCTCTGGCGGAGGAAGCCGGTGAGTGACTGCGGGTACGGGTTCGCGAGGGAGTTCTGCAGCACCGCCTCCACCAGGTCCGGCCGCTCCTGGTAGGTCACCGGGGCGAAGAGCCAGAGGCCGAGTGCCCGGAGCATCGCCTCGCGGCCCAGGCTGGTCCGCATCTCGCGCCACGCGGCGTTCAGGGCCAGCATGTACGCGTCCGACCGCGGGAGCGTGCAGCCCAGGTGCAGGGAGCGCACGCGCTCCGGCCGCGCGAGCGCGAGCTCCTGGGCGATCATGCCGCCCATCGACACACCGATCACGTGCGCGCGGTCGATGCCGAGGACGTCCATCAACCCGGCCGTGTCGTCGGCCATCATGCGGGTCGTGTACGGGCAGTCGGGGGTATCCGTCTGGCCGACGCCCCGGTTGTCGAAGGCGATCACCCGGTAACGTTCCGCGAAGGCGCGGGTCTGGAAGCCCCAGGTGGTGTGGTCGCCGCCGAAGCCCATGATGAGGACGACGGGCTCGCCGGTCCCCGCCTCCACGTAGTGCATCTCGATGTCGTTCACTCGCACGTTGGGCATTGGTCAGTGTCCGGGCTGGACGGCGTGGAGGTCAGACGCGAGACGTCTCGCCTGAGCTACTTGATTGCGACGCCGGTACGCACCTGGCAGGCGACCCAGTGGCCCGACGAGACCTCCTTGAGCACCTGCTCGTGCTCCGAGCACGACGGTACGCGGAGCGCGCAGCGCGTGTGGAAGCGGCAACCCGAGGGCGGATTGATGGGGCTGGGAACATCGCCCTCGAGGAGGATCCTCTTCCTCTTCATCGTAGGATCGGGTATGGGGACTGCCGAAAGCAGCGCCTCCGTATACGGGTGCTTCGGGTTCGTGTAGAGCTCCTTCGCGGGCGCGATCTCGACGATCTTGCCAAGGTACATCACCGCCACGCGCGTCGAGATGTGCTCGACAACGGACAGGTCGTGCGCGATGAAGAG
>JBGPIS010000046.1:0-10725 GCA_041484965.1 Methylomirabilia bacterium | reverse complement strand
GCGGCGCGCGAGACCGACATCGTCGAGGGCGGCACCATGCAGGGCTACGGCGTGAAGTTCAACCCGCCCGGTCACCGCTTCGCCGGCCAGAACGCGCGCGCCTTCCCCGCCGTGTTCCAGATCATCGAGGGGAAGTTCGAGATCGTCTATCCGAAGACCGCGGCGACGGCCGCGCCCGTGCTGCCACTGCCGGCCTCCTCGCCGTTCGCGGCGCGATAATCAAGCAGGCGCCTTTTAGGAGGGGGCCGTCGACGCCCCCTCCTAAATCCGCCCCGCGTCTGAACACGGGTTCGAATCCCGTTGGGGCCAGTGACGAACGCCCCCGTCTGTGCGTATGCGTGGCGCCGCGTGGGCCCCTTCCCTGCGACACACTGCCACACCACCAGGCTGTTGCGAGCCTGCTGCGGTATCGAGGGACGTGCTAAACTTTCTGGTCAGGCATGAAGTCTTCGACCAAGACGATCCGTGTTGTGGTTTTTCAAGAGGGCGAGTGGCTTTGCGCCCAGGTCCTCGAGTACGACCTTGCGGTCCAGGCCAAGAGTCTTTCGAGCGTCTATCGGCGGCTGCGCCGAATGCTCGAGGGGCATATCGCAGTGAGGCTCGCCCACGGCAAGCGGCCGTTCGTGGACTTGCGACCTGCGCCCCGAAAGTATTGGGCTATGTTTCGGCGCTCGAGGATTCCACTGTCAACGGACATGTTTCCGTCCCGGGTGGCCGATCGAAAGATCCGGATTCCTCGTCCGGAAGTCCGCGTAGCCGGCCCGCTCGCCGCGTAAACGGCTTCACGAGACACGTCCTACGCGTCGCCAGTGTCGGCCGCATCGCGTTCTTGCGACGCGGGAAGAAAGGGAGAGACGCGGAGTTGGTCGATCTCCCACCCGGCCCTGAAAACCAGCGGCTCACGCGGAACGTCGCGATCGGCCTGTGCAGGAAACTGGGGATACCGAGAGAGGATTTCGGCCTGGACGACTGACTGCGCATCCGCCCTTGACCGCCAGCGCCCGCCGCCCGATACTGCCCCGGCGGCGTGGGGCGGGTACCGCCCCAAGGAACGCCACTGCTCATAGAACGGGACCTCATGCTCACGATCAGCGGGCTCACCAAGACGTTCGGGGGCTTCACGGCCCTCAACGCCATCTCGTTCGAGGTCCGCGAAGGCGAGATCCTCGGTCTCATCGGCCCGAACGGCTCGGGCAAGACCACGGCGTTCAACTGCATCTCGGGCGCCCTCCCCCTGACGGCGGGCTCCATCACGTTTCGTGGCGAGGAGATCGCCGGCCTCACCCCGGACACGATCTGCCACCGCGGGATCGCGCGCACCTTCCAGATCCCGCGCCCGTTCCGCAAGCTCTCCATCCTCGAGAATGTCGCCGTCGCCGCGCACTACGGCTCGGCGCGGCGAAACGCCGAGGAGGAGGCGCGGCGCCGCGCGCGCGAGATCCTGGCGCTCGTCGGCCTGGCCACCGACGCGGACACCTCCCCGGCGCTGCTCGGCGCGAGCGGGCTGAAGAAGCTCGAGCTGGCGCGGGCGCTCGCCACCGACCCCCGGCTCCTGCTCGCCGACGAGAGCCTCGGCGGCCTCGACCCCGCCGAGATGAGCAGCGCCGCCGAGATGCTCAAGCGGATCCGGGCCGAGCTCGGGATCACGATCGTGTGGGTCGAGCACATCATGGCCACGCTCATGCGCGTGGTGGACCGCGTCGTCGTGCTCGACCATGGCGAAAAGATCGCCGAGGGGCGGCCGCTCGAGGTCGCCGAGGATCCGCGCGTCGTCGAGGCGTACCTCGGCGAGAAGATCGTCCTCGCATGAGCATGCTCGAGCTCACGGGCGTCACGGCGGGGTACGGGCAATTCACGGCGCTGTGGGACGTGACGCTGCGTGTGGACTCCGGCGAGGCGGTGGCGGTCGTGGGCCCGAACGGCTCGGGCAAGACGACGCTCCTCCGCGTGATCTCCGGGCTCATTGCGCCGCGCGCCGGCCAGTTCGTCTTCGACGGGGCCGCGCTCGCCGGCCGGCCGGCGTATGAGATCGTCGCGCACGGCATCGCCCACGTGCCGGAGGGCCGTCGGATCTTCCCCGCTCTCACCGTGGCCGACAACCTCAAGATGGGCGCGTTCCTGCCGGGCGCGCGGCACCGCTTCGCCGAGAGCCTCGAGCGCGTCCACGCGCTCTTTCCCGTGCTCGCCGAGCGCCAGAAGCAGCGCGCCGGGAGCCTCTCGGGCGGCGAGCAGCAGATGCTCGCGATCGGCCGCGCGCTCATGTCGCGGCCGAAGCTGATCCTGCTCGACGAGCCCTCGATGGGGCTGGCGCCGGTGTTGGTGCTGCGCCTCTTCGACCTCATCCGGCGCGTCCGCGAGGAGGGCTATACGATCCTCGTCGTCGAGCAGAACGTCCGCCAGGTGCTGAAGCTCGTGGACCGCGCGTATCTCCTCGAGGTGGGGCGGGTCAAGATGGAGGGCCGGGCTGCCGAGCTCGCCGAACAGGACTTCGTGCGAAAGGCGTACGTGGGCCTGTGATCGACCCGATCTTCCTGGTCGAAGCGGCGATCAACGGCATCATGCTCGGTGGGATCCTCGCCCTCCTGGCGCTCGGGCTGAACCTGATCTTCGGCGTCATCGACATCGTCTGGATCGCGTATGTGGACCTCGTCATGGTCTGCATGTACGCGCTCTATTTCGTCGTCCAGGTGTACGGCTGGCCGTTCTGGCTCGGCGCGCTCGCAGCTGTCGCCCTCGGCGCCGCGCTCGGCGTCGGCGTGCACCTCCTGATCATCTCGCCGATCCTCGGGAAAGCGCCGGTGAACCAGCTCCTCGCGACGGGCGGCCTCCTCTTCTTCCTCCAGTCGTTCGCGACGTTCCTCTGGACCACCGACCATAAGAGCGTGCGCTTCTCCCTGCCGAGCTGGGAGCTCGGCGGGATCTTCTTCCCCGCCACACGGCTCATCCCGTTCGCGATCTCGATCGTCGCGATGCTGGCGCTCTGGATGTTCCTCACGCGGACGTACATGGGCACGGCGATCCGCGCCGTCTCCCAGGACCGCGAGGCGATGGCGCTGATGGGCGCGAGCCCACAGCGCATCTATGTGGTCACCTCCGCGATCGGCGGCCTCATGGCGGGCCTGGCCGGCGCGCTCCTGACCTTCCAGTACTCCGTGCACCCGTTCTTCGGCGGCCAGTTCGGCCCGCTGACGTTCATGATCTGCGTGCTGGGTGGTCTCGGGAACATGGTGGGCGCCTTCGTCGCGTCGTTCATCATGAGCGAGATCATCTCGATCGGCGGCGTCGTGTGGTCTACCGAGATGGGCTATGTCATCGCATTCGTCGTCTTCATCGTCATGATGTTCGTGCGACCGGGCGGCATCCTGGCGAGGCGGAACTGACGTGACGCTTGGGCGCGCCGCCGGCTTCGCCCTCGTCGTGCTCCTCGCCGCGGGGCCCGTCATCCCGCTCGGCGGCATGAAGGAGTACGTGCTCCACGTCATGGTCCAGATCTTCGTCTGGTCCTTCATCGGCGGCGCGTGGGCCCTCATGGGGCGCTTCGGGCTCGTCTCGCTCGGCCACGGCGCCTTCCTCGGCCTCGGCGCCTACACGGCAACGCTCCTCTGGAACTTTTACGGTCTCACCCCCTGGCTCGGCGGCGTCGCGGCGGTCGCCCTCACCGCCGTCGTCGCCGTGGTCGTCGCCTACCCGTGCTCGCGCTTCCAGGTGGTGGGCCACTACTTCGCCCTCGTGACGCTCGCGGTCGGCGAGGTCATCCGGCTTCTCATCATCGCCGAGCGCAACTGGACCGGCGGCTCCCTCGGCGTCTCGCTCAGGCCCGCGGGCCGCGACAGCCTGCTCGCCATGCAGTTCGCCGACAAGCGCGTGTTCATCTACCCCGGGCTCGGCCTCTGTCTCCTCGGGCTCTGGGTCTGGCAGCGCGTGGACCGCTCCATGGCGCGCTCCGCCATGGAGGCGATCGGTGAGGACGAGACCGCGGCCGCGTCGGTCGGCATCCACGTCACGCGCTTCAAGATCGGGATCACCGTGCTCTCGGCCTCGCTCACCGCCGTCGGCGGGGTCGCCTACGCGCAGTACATCTCATACGTGAACCCGGACACGCTGGCGGGTATCGGCGTCTCGCTCCGCATCGTCTTCGCCGTCGTGTTGGGCGGCATGTACTCGCTGCTCGGCCCGACCGTGGGCACCGCGCTCACGATCGCGCTCGCCGAGTACCTCCGCGTGGTCTTCGGGCTCAAGTTCATCGGCATGGCGGAGACGATCTACGGGCTCCTCCTGATCCTGTTCATCATCTTCCTGCCAGCAGGCATCTACGGCTCGCTCCGGGACGTCGTGGCTCGCTTGCGCAGCCGGTCGGAGCGCGCGACCGTACGGGCATGAAGGACCAGAAGCCCTCCCCGGAAGCCCAGGCATTGGCGGCGCAGGTCGAGCGCGACGGCGGCCGCGTGCTCGCGGTCTACCAGGAGCCGGTCGGCGAGCACTGGCAGATCTTCTGCCTCCTGCCACGCGACCGGGTCGAGGCGAGCCCCTACCAGCGCGACCTCTCGCCCACGCACGTCAAGCGCCTCACCGAAACCGTCAGGCGGCTCGACCGGTTCGTGGACCCGATCGTCGCCGTCTCGCCCCGGCCGGGCGTCTACTGGACGCCGAACGGGAACCACCGCCGGGCGGTGCTCGACAAGCTGAAGGCGGAGCACGTGCCCGCCATCCTCGTCGTCGAGAAGGACGTGGTCTTCGAGGTGCTCCCGCTCAACGTCGAGAAGGCGCACAACCTCAAGGAGAAGTCGCTCGAGGTCATCCGCATGTACCAGGCACTCGTCCGCGAGGAGCCGGACACGACCGAGGAGGCGTGGGCGGCCCAGTTCGAGTCGGCCCACTTCGTCACGCTCGGCCTCCTCTACGAGGCGAACAAGCGCTTCGCGGGCGGCGCCTTCGCGCCCATCTTGAGACGGGTGGACAAGTTCCTGAAGCTGACGCTGCCGAAGGGGTTCGACGAGCGGAAGGAACGCGCCGACCTCGTGCGCGCCGCCGACGAGGCGCTCGGTGAGGTGGTCCAGAAGATCAAGAAGCGCGGGATCAACCACCCTTACGTGAAGAACTACGTGCTGGCGCGGACGACGCCCCTGACGCGCGCGCGCAAGACGCTCCCGCCCTTCGACCAGACCTTCCGGAAGCTCCGCGAGAACCTCAAGGAGTTCGACGTGACCCGGGTCCGCTACGACGAGATCCAGCGCTCCGCGATCATGGGAGCGTCCGCTGACTAGGCCGCTCGACGGCCGCGTGGCGGTCGTCACGGGCGGGACGGGCGCGCTCGGCCAGGCGGTCACGCTGCGCCTGCTCGCCGACGGCGCCGTCGTGGCCGTGCCCTACGCGGTGATGCGTGAGCGCGAGCGCCTGCGCGAGCGCCTCGCGCCCGGCGACCACGACCGCCTCGTGACCGAGCCGGTGGACGTCACCGACCTCGCCGCGATGACCGCGTTCGCCGAGCAGGTCGTCGCCGCGCGCGGGAAGATCGACGTGCTCGTGGCGGGCGTGGGCGGCTTCGCGGGGGGCGCGCTCGTCGAGACCGACGAGACCACGTGGAAGCGCATGCTCGACCTGAACCTCACGAGCGCCTTCGCCGCCGCGCGCGCCGTCGTCCCGCACATGCTGAGCACCGGCGGGGGCCGCGTCGTCGTCGTGGCCTCGCGCGCGGTCGTGCCCCCCGCCGCCGGTTTCATCGCCTACACGGTCGCCAAGGCGGGCGCCATCGCCCTCGTGCAGGCGCTGGCCCAGGAGATGCGGCCCCACGGTGTGACCGTGAACGCGGTGTTGCCGAGCACGATGGACACGCCGGCGAACCGCGCGGCAATGCCGGACAGCGATCGCAAGGGCTGGGTGCCCGTCGAGGCCGTCGCCGACGCGATCGCCATGCTGGTGCGGCCAGAGTCGGCCCACATCACCGGCACCCTCCTCGCGATCTAGCGGTCCAGATATCCGGAATCGCAGCTCTTTTTCCCTGTAAACACTCCGGCACACGTAAACACTCCGATACACCCCCGCGTCCTACCTACCAAGCAGCACAAATTCGACCCGGGAGGGACGCAGACATGAAGACGCTCAAGGTGATCGCGGTCGGCGGCACGCTCGTCGCGCTGAGCTTCGGCGGCGCGTGGGCGCAGGACATCAAGCAGGACGTCCAGGACATCCGGCAGGACCGCCAGGATATCCGGACGGACGCAAAGGACCTCCAGCAAGACCGCACTGACCTGCGTCAGGATCGCCGGCAGCTCTACCAGGACCGGAAGGCCGGCAACAACGACGCCGTCGCAAAGGACATTCAGGACATCCGGCAGGACCGCCGCGACATCCGGAAGGACGTGCAGGACCTCAAGCAGGACCGTCGCGACCTGCGCCAGGATCGCCGCCAGCTCTACAAGAACCGGAATGTCGCGAAGGACACCCGGGACATCCGTGAGGACCGCCGCGACATCGGGAAGGACACGAGGGATCTCCGGCACGACCGGCGCGACCTGCGCCAGGATCGCCAGCAGCTCTACCAGGACCGGAAGGCCGGCAACAAGGATGCGGTCGGGAAGGGCCTGCGGGCCGACGCGCGCGAGCGGCACGGCGACCGCCGCGAGCTCAAGCGCGACGTGCAGCAGAAGCGCGAGGCGCACCGGAATTAACGACGACAGGAACCCGGGGCGGGGGACGCCTGACTCCCCCGCCCCTTGCGGCTTGGGTGTCAGGAGTGGGAATGTGGAGGCGAGGACGCTTGGGAGCGTGGAGCTTACCGATGAGGCGCTGTGCCAGCGCGTGGCCGAGCGGGATGAGGCGGCGTTCGACCTCCTCGTCGCCCGCTATCAGGAGCGCGCGTACCGCCTGGCGTGGTCCATCCTCAGGAACGCCGAGGACGCGCGCGACCTCTCGCAGGAGGCCTTCATCCGGCTCTACGAGTCGGCGAGGAGCTTCGGCGGGCGCGCGAAATTCTCGACCTGGTTCTACCGGATCCTCGTCAACCTCTGCCTGGATCACCGGCGGAAGAACCGGCGCTGGGCACTCTGGACGCGCGACGAGGCCGACGGCTCGGGCGAGTCGCTTCTCGACCGTCAGCCGGCGCCCGGCGCCGATCCCGTCGACGCGCTCGGCCGGGAGCGCGTCTTGAGCTCCCTCTGGGCGGCGGTGGACCGCCTCGCGCCCCAGCAGCGGGCGGCGGTGATCCTCCAGGTGCAGGAGGAGCTGCCGACCGCGGAGATCGCGATGGTGCTCAGGTGCTCCGAGGCCACGGTGCGGGTCCACCTGCACCGCGCGCTTCAAACGCTCAAGAAGACCGTGGAGAGAAGCTGAGATGGCGAATCACCCCGACCGGGACCTCGAGCAGTTCCGCGACCTCCTCGACGACCTAAGGCACTCGGTGCCCGCGGTGCCCGACGTGAGCTGGGGCCGCTATCGCGCCGAGCTCGGGCAGAAGCTCGAGGCGCGCCGCGCGCGGCGGGCGTGGTGGGGGCGGCCGCTGCCGCTGGTGCTCTCCGCCGGGCTCGCAGGCCTGCTGCTCGTCTTCGCGGTGTGGGGCGGTCGCCAGAGCGGGTCGGGCGTGGATCTCATGACGCTCGAAGAGACGATCATCGGCCGCCGGCTCGGGCTCCTCCAGCAGTACTCGGTGGTCGAGCGGCTCGACCTCCTCGAAGAGCTCGACGTGATCCGGAACCTCGACCACCTCACGGGGATGCGCGAGAGCTAGCCATGGCGCGGACATCCTTCCGGTTCGCCGCGGCGCTCGTCGCCGTTCTCGGTCTCGGCGCGGTGCGCCACGCCCGCGCGGCCGAGGCGGCGGGCCCGCAGCCTGACGCGCAGATGCTCCTCGATCTCGATCTCCTGAAGGAGACCGACCTCGCGAAAGACCGGGGCTTCCTCACGCGGATGCGGATGCTCGAGCGGATGCGGCTGCTCGAGTCGCTGCCCGCGCTCGAATCGCAGACCCAGTCCCCGCCGCCACCCAAGGAGGTGAAGTCACCATGAAGGCCCGCCTGCTGCCGGGACTCGTCGTGCTGCTGAGCATCCTGATACTCGGGATCCTCGAGGCCGCGTGGGGCCAGACGCCGCCGATCCAGGGGCTCGACAAGCTCACGCCGGAGGAGCGCGTCGTTGCCGAGCGGAACCTCGAGCGCTGGCAGAAGCTCACGCCCGAGGAGCGCGCCCGCGCGCTCGAGAACTACCGCCACTGGAAGTCCATGACGCCGGAGGAGCGGCAGGCCGCGCGGGAGAACTACAAGCGCTTCCGCACGCTCCCGCCCCAGGAGAAGGGGCGGATCCTCAAGGACTTCCAGCGCTGGAACGATCTGCCCGACGCGCGGAAGCAGGAGCTCCAGAAGGCGTACGAGCGCTTCCAGCAGCTCCCGCCCGAGCGGCGCGAGCGCGTCCTCCAGCGCTACCGCCAGTGGGAGACGATGTCGCCCGCGGAGCGGGAGCGCGTCATGAAGAACTATGAGCGCTGGCAGCAGATGACGCCGGAGCAGCGCGGCCAAGCGCGCGAGCGCTTGCGCCAGATCCCCCCTCAAGAGCGCGAGCGCCTGCGCGAGCAGTGGAAGAACGCGACGCCTGAGGAGCGCGAGCGCCTGCGCCAGCAGTACCAGCAGCACCGCGGCCAGCAGACGCCGCGCGGCCAGGAGCCCCCTCGGTGAGACGCCTCGCCGTCGTCCTCATCGCGCTCGGCGTCCTGGCCGGCTGCAGCGCCCCCGCGGCGCGCGCCGCCGCGGGCCACGTCGCTGGCGCCGCCCCTCTGACCGCTCCGGTCCAGCCAGCGGCCGCCACGGCTCCTGACGACGACCGCGCGATCCTCCACGCGCTGAGCCGGCTCACGTACGGGCCACGGCCCGGCGACCTCGAGCGCGTGCGCGCGATCGGCCTCCAGGCGTGGCTCGAGCGCCAGCTCCGCCCCGAGGCGCTCGACGATGGAGCGGTGGAGCGGGCGCTCGCCGAGCTCACCTCGCTCCGCATGTCGATCCCCGAGGCGCTCCGCGAGTACCCGCGCCCGGACCCGAAGCTCAGGGAGAAGCTCGAGAGCGGTCAGATGACGCGCCGGGAAATGCTGGCGACGTTCCCGCCGGAGAAGCGGCCGTTCCGGATCACCGCGGATCTCCAGGCGGCCAAGACGCTTCGCGCGGTCGCGAGCGAGCGCCAGCTCCAGGAAGTGATGGTGGACTTCTGGTTCAACCACTTCAACGTCTTCGCGGGCAAGGGCGACGTGCGCTGGTACGTCGCGGCCTACGAGCGCGAGGCGATCCGTCCCCACGCCCTTGGCCGCTTCGGGGACCTCGTGCGGGCGACCGCGCGCCACCCGGCGATGCTCTTCTACCTCGACAACTGGCTGAGCGCGCGCGAGGACTTCGTCGTGCCCATGGGGCCGAACCGCGGGCGCAAGGCGGGGCTCAACGAGAACTATGCGCGCGAGCTGATGGAGCTTCACACGCTCGGCGTGGACGGCGGCTACACGCAGGCGGACGTGCGCGAGGTCGCGCGGGCGTTCACGGGCTGGTCCATCGACCGGCCGCAAGTCGAGGGGCGCTTCGTCTTCCGGCCCGTGATGCACGACATCGGCGAGAAGGTCGTCCTCGGCCAGCGGATCCGGGCCCTCGGGAGCGAGGGCGACGGCGAGCGCGTGATCGAGATCTTGACGCGCCACCCCTCGACCGCCCGCTTCATCGCGACCAAGCTCGTCCGGCGCTTCGTGACCGATACGCCCCCGCCTGCGCTCGTCGAGCGCGTGGCGGCGACCTATCTGAAAACGGACGGCGACATCAAGGCCATGCTCCGCGTGATCTTCGCGTCGCCCGAGTTTCGCGGCGAGGACGCGTACCGCGCGAAGATCAAGAAGCCGTTCGAGTTCGTCGCCAGCGCGGCGCGTGCGCTCGGCGCCGGCGTGGACGCCCGGGGCGCCTTCGAGCTCGCGGGGGCGAGCGCCGAGATCGGCGAACCCCTCTACCAGGCGCAGCCCCCGACGGGCTACAAGGACACGGCCGAGGCGTGGGTGAACACGGGCGCGCTGCTGGCGCGGATGAACTTCGCGCTGGCGCTCGCCGCCGGCCGCTATCCACGAATCAGCGTGGACCTCGGCGCGCTGCTCGCGGGCGCAGACCGGCGAAAGCCCGAGACGGTGCTCGACCGGCTGCTCGCCGCGCTCGTCGGCCAGCCAACGCCCGAGACCCGCGCCGTCCTGGCCGAGCAGCTGACCAACCCACAAATCACGCGCCTACGCCTGACGGCCGCGGGCCGGCGGACACGGACGTCGCCAAGCTCGCCGCCCTCGTCATCGGCTCACCCGAGTTTCAAAAGAGATGAGCATGGACCGGCGGACGTTTCTCAAGTGCGGCGCATGCTCGCTGGTGGCGCTCGCGGGGCCGCCCAGGTTCCTCGTGCGGACCGCGGCCGCCGCGGAGGCGAAGGGCAAGGTCCTCGTGGCCGTGTTCCAGCGCGGCGCCGTGGACGGGCTCAGCATGGTGATGCCGCACGGCGATCCGGGCTACGCCGCCGGGCGGTCGTCGATCGCGCTCAAGGCGCCAAAGCGGGGCCAGAGCGACCACGCGATCGACCTCGACGGCTTCTTCGCGCTCCACCCGGCGCTGGCGCCGCTCACCCCGTTCTGGGAGAACCGCTCGCTCGCGGTCGTCCACGCGTGCGGCTCGCCCGACACGACGCGCTCGCACTTCGACGCCCAGGACTACATGGAGTCGGGCACGCCGGGCG
>JBGPIS010000045.1:0-10794 GCA_041484965.1 Methylomirabilia bacterium | reverse complement strand
GGTGCGGCGGATCGGCGAGGAGATCATCGGGAACATCGACGGGGATGGCTACCTCCGGGCCGAGCTCGACGAGATCGCGCCGCGCTGCTCGAGCACCCCGCCGGAGGTCGAGCGCGTCCTCATCGAGCTCGTCCAGAAGTTCGACCCCATCGGCGTCGGCGCCCGGACGATCCAGGAGTGCCTGCTGATCCAGCTCAGAAACAACCCGCCCGTGGACCCGGTCTCCGAGGAGATCATCGAGCAGCACTGGGACGACCTGACCCACCGGCGCTACCCGGACATCGCCCGGGCCGTCAAACAACCGCTCGACCGAATCATGGAGTCGGTCGAGGAGATCATGGGACTCGAGCCGAAGCCGGGGCGGAGCTTCGGCGGCACGGACACGCGGTACATCGTACCGGACGTCTTCGTCTACAAGCTCGGCACCGACTACACGATCGTGCTCAACGAGGACGGCATCCCCCGCTTGCGCGTGAGCTCCCTCTACCGCTCGATGCGCAACTCCTCGGACGAGAGCGCCCGGCAGTACGTGGACCAGAAGCTCCGCTCGGCGCTCTGGCTCATCAAGTCCGTGGACCAGCGCCAGCGCACGCTCCGGAAGGTGACGCAGTCGATCGTGAAGTTCCAGCGTGAGTTCCTCGACAAGGGGCTCGCCTATCTCAGGCCGCTCTCGCTTCGTGACGTCGGCGAAGACGTCAGCATGCACGAATCCACGATCAGCCGGGTGACGACGAACAAGTACGTCGAGACCCCGCAGGGACTGTTCGAGCTCAAGTTCTTCTTCCACAGCGGGATCGCCTCGGGCAACGGTGAGATGGTCTCCTCGGTGTCGGTCAAGAAGATGATCCAGGACCTCC
This sequence comes from Methylomirabilia bacterium, assembly GCA_041484965.1. Lineage (GTDB taxonomy): Bacteria > Methylomirabilota > Methylomirabilia > Rokubacteriales > CSP1-6 > JBGPIS01. Next base: position 9,937 of record JBGPIS010000045.1, on the reverse strand, counting down.
TGGCGAACGAGGACGCCGCCAAGCCGCTCTCGGACCAGGAGGTGGCGGCGGTGCTCAAGGGCCGCGGCCTCACGATCGCGCGACGCACGGTCGCCAAGTACCGCGAGGAGCTCGGGATCCTGCCCTCGCACCAGCGCCGGCTCGCGCCCCGCAAGCGGTGACGCGGGAGCGGCGATGGACGAGCGGCTCGCCTTCGTCTTCATCACCGGGCTCAGTGGGGCGGGGAAGAGCTACGCGATCAAGTCCTTCGAGGACATGGGCTATTATTGCGTGGACAACCTGCCCACGACGCTGATCCCGACGTTCGCCGACCTGATCGCCCGGTCGGGTCAGACGATCCGGCGCGTGGCGCTGGGCGTGGACGTGCGCGAGGGCGAATACCTCTCGCACCTCCTCGAGGCGATCCGGGAGCTCAAGACCCGCGGCCATCGAGTCGAGGTCCTCTTCCTCGAGGCGGGAGAAGAGGCCCTCGTCCGGCGCTACCACGAGACGCGGCGGCGCCATCCGCTCGCGGGCGAAGGCGGGAACGTCCTCGAGGGAATCCGCGCAGAGCGGAAGGCGATGTCGCACATGCGCGAGATCGCCGACCGCATCGTGGACACCTCGGCCCTCACGGTCCACCAGCTCAAGGAGCGCCTCGTGGAGCTCTACGGCACGCCCAAGACGCGGGTTGGCCTCGCCGCTTCGCTCGTCTCGTTCGGCTTCAAGCACGGTGTGCCGTTTGACGCCGACCTGGTGTTCGACGTGCGGTTCCTGCCCAACCCGCACTTCGTCGCGGCGCTCCGGCCCCTCGAGGGCCGCGACCCGCGCGTGCGCGACTTCGTGCTCCAAAACGGGGAGTCCCAGGCGCTGCTCGAGCACCTCAAGGACTTTCTCAGGTTCCTGCTGCCGCGCTACGAGCGCGAGGGCAAGGCGTACCTCACGGTCGCCCTCGGCTGCACCGGCGGCCGCCACCGGTCGGTCGCGCTCGTCGAGGAGCTCAAGCGTTTCTTCGACGAGCTCGGGTACGCGCCGAGCGTCGTGCACCGGGATCTGGACCGCGAGTAGAGGCCCGTGAGCCATGACCGGCTGGCCTTCTGTTTCGGCATTCACAATCATCAACCGATCGGCAATTTCGAGCACGTGCTCGTCGAGGCGACCGAGCGTGCCTATCGGCCGTTCCTCGAGCGGCTCCGCGCCCGCGCGGAGGTCCGGCTCGCCGTCCACTGCACGGGGAGCCTGCTCGAGTGGCTCCGCGAGCGGTCGCCGCGAACCTTCGACCTCCTCGGACTCCTCGCCGGGCGCGGCCAGGTCGAGCTCCTGACGGGGGGCTTCTACGAGCCGATCCTCGCGGTCCTGCCCGACCCGGACAAGCTTGGCCAGATCGAGCGCCTGACCGCCTTCCTCAAGACCCACTTCGGCGTGCGGCCGCGCGGCATGTGGCTGGCCGAGCGGGTCTGGGAGCCCCATCTGCCGCGCGTCATCGCCGAGGCCGGCGTCGAGTATGTCCTGCTGGACGACCGCCACTTCGCGCTCGCGGGACTCGACGTCGACGCGCTCGGCGGCTACTACCTCACCGAGGAGCAGGGGGCGGTCGTGCGCGTGTTCCCGATCAGCCAACGGCTCCGCTACCTGATTCCGTTCGCCGACGTCGAGCAGAGCCTCGCGCATCTCGCCGCCCGCCGTGGCAAGGTCGCGGCGATCACGATGATGGACGACGGCGAGAAGTTCGGCGTGTGGCCCGGCACCCACGACCACGTCTACGCGGCGGGCTGGCTCGACCGGTTCTTCGACGGCCTGCTCGGCGCCGAGTGGCTCACGCTCCGCACCTTCTCGGAGGTGATCGACGGCGCGCCGGCGACCGACCGCGTGTACCTGCCGACGGCGGCCTATCGGGAGATGGGGGAATGGGCCCTGCCAGCCGCCGCCGGGCAGCTCCTCGCGCGCGCCAACCACGCGGTCGGGGAGCTCTCCGAGGGCGCGACCTATGTGGACCTTCTGCGGGGCGGCTTCTGGCGGAGCTTTCTCGTCAAGTACCCCGAGGTCGCCGACACGTACTGGAAGATGCTCCGCCTCTCGCGCGAGATCCGGGGCGCACTGTCCCGCTCGCCCCAGGACGCGCGCCTCACCGAGGCCCAGGTGGCACTCTGGCGCGGCCAGGCGAACGACGCCTACTGGCACGGTGTCTTCGGCGGCTGCTATCTGCCGCACCTCAGGCGCGCCGTGAAGACGGCGCTTCTCGACGCCGAGCGGCGCCTCGGCGAGGCCGCCGGCGGGCCGCTCCCGGTGTGGTCGCGCGAGGATGGCAACGGCGACGGGCGCCAGGAGGTGTACGTCAGGACGCGGGAGCTCGCGGTCACGCTCAATCCGGAGCTCGGGGGCGCGATCACCGAGATCGGCTATCTCCCCAAGGCGCTCGACGTGGCCGACGTGATCGCGCGGCGCCCCGAGGCCTACCACGACCAGGTCCGCGCGCGGAGCCCCCGAGAGGACGCGGCGGCGGTGAGGACGATCCACGACGCGCCCGCGGCGAAAGAGGCCGGTCTCGAAGTGATCCTGTCCTACGACCGCTTCCGTCGGGCCTCGCTGCAGGAGGCGTGGTTCAGCGGCCCGGCGTTGCCGCTCGATCCGCTGTCGCCGTGGGAGGGCGCGCACCTGATCCTCGCCGACGAGCGTCTGGACTGCGCGGTGCACGAGAGCGCGGGTGCCGTCGTCGTCGCGCTGGCGCGCCGCCAGGCGGCGTCGGGCCCGATCGCCGTCGAGAAGACGGTCACCGTCCGGGACGCGACGATCGAGGTTCGCTACCGCCTCCGCTCCGCCGCCGGGGCGGTGGCGGGACGCTGGGCGGTGCAGTGGAATCTGGCGCTCACCGCGGGCGATGCCCCGGGCCGCTACCTGACGCTGCCGGACCGGCCCTCGCTCGGAAGCTCGGGACGCGTGCGGGGAGCGAACGACGTCTCGCTCGTGGACGAGTGGGCCGGCGTCGCCGTACGCCTCGGCTGGACGCCCGGGGTCGAGCTCGCGTGGGCCCCCGTCCAGACGGTGTCGATCTCCGAGGCGGGGTTCGAGAGAATCCATCAGGGCACCGCGCTCCTCCTCACATGGCCCGTCACGCTCGCGGCGGGCGGAGAGTGCGAGCTCCGGGCCGAGCTCAGCCTGAGCCCGTTGTGACGCTCGATGATCCCCGGAGCTTCGAACGCGTTGACCCTCACCGGGTCCGCGACCTGCTGGCCCGGTTTCCCGTGCAGTGCCGTGAAGCGATGCGGCTCGTCGTCGAGCCGCGACTCCAGGCACAGCGGCCGGGGCTCGTCGTCTTCGCGGGCATGGGCGGCTCGGCCGTGGGTGGCGAGCTCCTTGCCACGTGCGCGGCAGAGCGACTCGACGTCCCGGTCCTGGTCCACCGGGGCTACGGGCTTCCGGCCGCGGCCGGCGCGCGCGCGCTCGTCATCGCGTCATCCTATTCCGGCGAGACCGCCGAGGTGCTCTCGTCCGTCGAGGCCGCGCTCGCCCGCGGCGTGCCCGTCGCGGCGCTCACGGCCGGGGGCCGCCTGGCCGAGCTCGCGACGACGCGGCGGATCCCGCAGGTCCGGCTGCCGGCCGGCCTGCTGCCCCGCATGGCGCTCGGATACCTGTTCTTCCCGGCCGCCCGCATCCTGGCCGGCGCCGAGCTCGCCGTCGTGACCGAGGCCGAGCTCGTCGAGGCCGTCGAGGTGCTGGAGGAACTGGCGCGCGAGCTGCGGCCGGAGCAGCCGCCGGAGGTCAATGAGGCCAAGCGGCTCGCCCTCGCGATCGGCGGCCGGATGCCGGCGATCTACGGCGGCCCGACGACGGGCGCGGCCGGGTACCGGTGGAAGACCGACCTCGAGGAGAATGCGAAGCTCCTGGCCGTCGCCGGGGCGCTGCCGGAAATGAACCACAACGAGATCGAGGCCTGGGGGACCGCCGCCGCGCAGGCGCGGCAGCTCGTGCTCCTGCGCGAGGCCGGCGAGCCGCCCGAGATCACGCGGCGCTTTCAGGTGCTGCGCGAGCTCGTGGGGCCCACGGCGGGCGGCGTGAGCGAGTGTCGGGCCCGCGGCGCCGGCAAGCCGGCCCGTCTGCTCTCGCTCGCGTACGTCGGGATGTGGGTGAGCTACTACCTGGCGGTCGTTCGCGGGGTGGACCCCTGGGCGACGCCGATGCTCGACGAGATGAAGCGGCGGCTCACGTGAGGCTTCTCGCGCCGGCGCCTTGAACGGCGCGGAGTGGCCGTGTTAGAGTGGCGCAACTCAGATCGTCTCGAGCGGACGGACGACGCCGTGGAGGATACCGATGGCGCGTGAGGAGTACCTGTTCACGTCGGAGTCGGTGACCGAGGGTCACCCCGACAAGATCGCGGACCAGATTTCCGACGCGGTCCTGGACGCGATCATCCACCAGGATCCGACGGGTCGCGTGGCGTGCGAGTCGCTGCTGACGACGGGGCTCGTCGTCGTGGCCGGCGAGATCACGACGTCCTGTTACGTCGACATCCCGCGCATCGCGCGCGACACGATCCGCGAGGTCGGCTACACGCGGGCGAAGTTCGGCTTCGACTACGAGACGTGCGGTGTGATCACGGTGATCGACGAGCAGTCGGGCGACATCGCCCTGGGGGTGGACAAGCTCGGCGCCGGCGACCAGGGCCTCATGTTCGGCTATGCGTGCACCGAGACGCCCGAGCTCATGCCGATGCCGATCATGCTCGCCCACAAGCTGGTCATGCGCCTGGCGGAGCGCCGCAAGTCGGGCGCGCTCGAATATCTGAGGCCGGACGGCAAGTCGCAGGTGACGGTCCGTTATGTCGACGGCAAGCCGCGCGCGGTCGAGACCGTGGTCATCTCCACGCAGCACAGCCCCGACACGACCACGGAGCGGCTCCGCCAGGACGTCATCGAGCAGGTCATTCTCCCGACCATCCCCAAGGAGTTCCTCGACCCGAAGACCTGCGTCTTCCACGTGAACCCGACGGGACGGTTCGTGACCGGCGGGCCGATGGGTGACACCGGGCTGACCGGGCGCAAGATCATCGTGGACACCTACGGCGGCTCGTGCCCGCACGGCGGCGGCGCGTTCTCCGGCAAGGACCCGACGAAGGTGGATCGCTCGGCCTGCTACATGGCCCGCCACGTCGCCAAGAACATCGTGGCGGCCGGCCTCGCCGAGCGCGCGCAGGTGCAGGTGGCGTACGCGATCGGCATCGCCGACCCGGTGTCGATCATGGTGGACACGTCCGGCACCGGCAAGGTCCCCAACGCGGTTCTGGAGACGCTCGTGAGGCGGCACTTCGACTTCACGCCGACCGGGATCATCAAGTACCTCGACCTGCGCCGGCCGATCTACAAGAAGACGGCCGCCTACGGCCACTTCGGACGCTCGGACCCGGATTTCACCTGGGAGCGGACCGACCGGGTGAAAGACCTCCGCGACGACGCCGGAGTGTAGGACCCGCGACAGGAACGCGCCCGATGGTGACGCACGACGTGAAGAACCTCTCCCTCGCGGGGGCGGGCCGGCTCCGGATCGAGTGGGCCGAGCAATTCATGCCCGTCCTCCGCCAGATCCGCGAGCGCTTCGCCCACGAGCAGCCGCTCAAGGGGATCCGGCTGGGCGCGTGCCTGCACGTGACCACCGAGACGGCCGTGCTCATGCTCACGCTCAAGGCGGGGGGCGCGCAGCTGGCACTCTGCGCCTCGAACCCGCTGTCGACCCAGGACGAGACGGCCGCCGCGCTGGTGGACGCCCACGAGATCCCCGTCTACGCGCACAAGGGCGAGGACAACGAGCGCTACTACCGGCACATCGAGGCGGTGCTCGCCACGCGGCCGCAGCTCACGATGGACGACGGCGCCGACCTCATCTCGCAGCTCCACGGCGCGCGGAAGGACCTCCTGGGCGACGTCATCGGCGGCACCGAGGAGACGACCACCGGCGTCATCCGTCTGCGCGCGATGGAGAAGGATCGCGTCCTCGCTTTCCCTGTCATCGCCGTCAACGACGCCGACACCAAGCACCTCTTCGACAACCGCTACGGCACCGGCCAGTCGACCATCGACGGCATCCTGCGCGCGACGAACGTCCTCCTGGCGGGGCGGGCCGTCGTCGTGGCGGGCTACGGCATGTGCGGCCGCGGCGTGGCCGCGCGCGCGAAGGGGATGGGGGCACACGTCATCGTCACGGAGGTCGAGCCCATGCGGGCGCTCGAAGCCGTGATGGACGGGTTCCAGGTGATGCCGATGGCCCGGGCGGCGGAGGTGGGCGACGTGTTCGTGACCGTCACGGGCAACACGACGGTGATGTCGAGCGACCACTTCGGCCGGCTGAAGGACGGCGCGATCCTGGCGAACGCGGGCCACTTCAACGTCGAGATCGACCTGGCGACGCTCGGCGCGATGGCGCGTGGCACGCGCAACGTGCGGCCCTTCGTCGACGAGTACACGCTGCCGAGCGGCCGGCGGATCTACGTGCTCGCCGAGGGGCGCCTGATCAACCTTGCCTCGGCCGAGGGCCATCCGGCCTCCGTCATGGACATGAGCTTCGCCAACCAGGCACTCGCGGCCGAGTACATGATCAAGCACGGCCGAACGCTCGAGAAGAAGGTGTACGTCGTCCCGCGCGAGATCGACCTCGAGATCGCGCGGCTCAAGCTCGAGTCGATGGGCGTCAAGATCGACGAGCTGACCCCTGGGCAGCGCCAGTACCTCGCGTCCTGGACCCACGGCACCTAGTGTCCCGTCGCTGAAATCATGTTAAGAACTGCCGCCACGCGGGCCCGGAGCCGACGGACGCGTGCGACTGGGGTCGCGGGGACCCGTTCCTGCGCCGGTGGTAGCGGACCGGGCAGGCCCGGATGGAGCCCAGCCGCAACGGGGCCGCGGACGCGGGCCGCGCGGTCCCGCGACCTCTGTCGTGCGTGCCCGTCGGCCCGCCGCGTGATCGCTAACATGTTTTCGCAGACGCGGCACTAGGCGCCGCCGAGGTCGGAGAATGAACCGCAGTCGGCCCGTGATCGTCCTGCTCCTGGCGTTCCTGGCGCTCGGCCTGGTCGCCCAGGTCGTCCCGCTCTACACCGACTGGCTCTGGTTCCAGGAGGTCGGGTACACCCAGGTCTTCACCAAGACGCTGGCGTTCCGCGGGTCGCTCTTCACGGGGCTCGCGGTGAGCGTGCTCGTCTTCCTCTACGTCAACCTCACGTTCGCGGTGCGGACGGCGGCGCCGGACGTGATCTGGGAGCTCGAGGACCAGCTCGGCCTGCCGGGGCGGGTCGTGATCGAGCCGTTGATCCGGCGCTTCCTGCCGATCGTCGTCGCCGTGATCGCGCTCGTCTCGGGGCTTCGCGCGACCACTCAGTGGGAGACGGTCCTCGTCTACTTCAACGCGGTGCCGTTCGGCGCGGTCGATCCGCTCTTCGAGCGCGACCTCGCGTTCTTCGTCTTCACGCTGCCGTTCTGGCGCCTCCTGTACGGCTGGGCGATCACGCTCGTCAGCGGCACCATGGTCCTGACGCTCGGCGTGTACGTGCTCCAGCGGAGCCTCGTGCTGACGACGCGCGGCCCGCGCCTCGCGGGCGGGGCGCGCACGCACCTCCTCGTCCTGGGAGCCGTGGCGCTCGGGCTCAAGGCGGTCGGCTTCTGGCTCGACCGCTTCGAGCTGGTCTTCTCGCCACGGGGCATCGTCTTCGGGGCCGCGTACACGGACATCTACGCGTCGTTGCCAGCGCTCGGCGTGCTGGCCGTGCTCGCGGCGGTCGCCGCCCTCCTGTGCCTGGCCCAGATCGGCCGTGCGGGCTTCCGACTGGTCGCGGGCGGGCTGATCGTCCTCGCGCTGGTATGGGTGGTCGGTCTGGGCGTCTACCCGGCGCTCCTCCAGCGGCTCAGCGTGACGCCGAACGAACTGGTCGCCGAGCGGCCCTTCATCGGGCACAACATCCGGATGACCCGCCAGGCGTACGGCCTCGACCGAATCGAGGAGAAGAGCTTCCCCGCCGACGAGACGCTCGACGCGCGGGCGCTCGAGCGCAATGGCCCCACGATCGAGAACATCCGGCTCTGGGACCACCGGCCGCTCCTCCGGACGTTCGGGCAGCTCCAGGAGATCCGGACCTACTACAAGTTCGTGGACGTGGACGTGGCGCGGTACACCATCGACGGCCAGTACCGGCAGCTCATGCTCTCGCCGCGCGAGCTCTCGTACCAGCACCTCCAGTCGCGCATCTGGATCAACGAGCACCTGACCTTCACCCACGGCTACGGCGTCGTCGTGGGGCCGGTGAACCGGGTCACGCCGGAAGGGTTGCCGGAGTTTTTCGTGAAGGACATCCCGCCGCAGTCGAGCGGCCGGTTTCCGGCCGTCACGCGACCCGAGATCTATTTCGGCGAGGTGTCGAACGAGTACGTGCTGGTGCGGACCCGCCAGCAGGAGCTCTCCTATCCCTCGGGTGACCAGAACGTCTACGCGAGCTACGCCGGCCGGGGCGGGATCCCCATCGGCGCGTGGCTCCGGAAGCTCGCCTTCGCCGTGCGCTTCGGCGAGATCAAGATCCTCCTCTCCAACGACCTGAGCGACGAGAGCCGGATCATGATCTACCGCACGGTCGGCCAGCGCGTCCGCGAGATCGCGCCGTTCTTTCGGTATGACCGCGACCCGTACATGGTCGTCACCGACGACGGGCGCCTCGTCTGGATCCTCGACGGCTACACGACGACGACGCAGTACCCGTACTCGGAGCCGGTGCCGGGCGTCGGCAACTACATCCGGAACTCCGTGAAGGCGACCGTGGATGCCTACGACGGCGCGGTGAACTTCTACCTCGCCGACCCGACCGACCCGATCGTGCGCGCGTACGCGGGCGCGTTCCCGGGGCTCCTCCGGCCGCTCGACGCGATGCCGGCGAATCTCAAGATCCACCTCCGCTATCCCGAGGACTTCTTCACGATCCAGGCGCGGAAGTACGCGACATACCACATGAAGGATCCCCAGGTCTTCTACAACAAGGAGGACCAGTGGGCGGTCCCGCGGCGCACGATCGACGGGCAGGACCGGGAGATGGAGCCCTACTACACGATCATGAAGCTCCCGGCGGAGAAGAAGGAGGAATTCGTCCTCCTCACGTTGTTCAATCCCAGCCGGCGGGACAACAGGATCGCCTGGCTGGCCGCGCGGTCGGACCCGCCGAACTACGGCCGGCTCCTCGTCTCGGATTTCCCGAAGCAGAAGCTCGTCTTCGGACCGCGACAGGTCGACGCGCGGATCGACCAGGACCCGGTGATCTCGCAGCAGCTCTCGCTCTGGAACCAGCGCGGCTCCGCCGTGATCCGTGGCTCCTTGCTCGCGATCCCGATCGACCAGTCGCTCATCTACGTCCAGCCGCTCTACCTCGCGGCCTCGGAGCAGGGAGCGCTGCCGCAGCTCCGCCGCGTGATCGTGGCCTACGGCGACCAGATCGCGATGGAGGCGACACTGCAACAGTCGCTCACGCGCCTCTTCGGCGGCCGCCCGCCGGGCGCCACCGCGCAGGCACCGGCGGCCGCGCCCGGACCGTCACCCGACGGCATGGGCTCGCGGCTGCCCGCTCAGCGCGCGCTCGAGATCTGGAACCGCGCGCAGGACGCGCTCCGGCGCGGGGACTGGGCGGCATACGGCGTCGAGCAGAAGCGCCTCGAAGAGACGCTCCGCGCCCTCAGCGAATCCAGGCGCTGACCTCCGGAGAGAGCCGTGGGAGCCCGTGAGGCCCCGGAGTGGCGTGGTGTGCTCCGAGTCGATCGCGCCCTGCCCTCGACCCGGTCCGCGTCGACGAGAAGGGCTAGGTGCGGGCGCGGAGGAGGAGCGAGACCCCGATCCCCATGAAAATGATGTTCGCCGTCCACGCGGCCAGGAGCGGCGGGAGGAGATCGGCGCGGGCGAAGGCGAGCGCGACGTAGTGGACGACGAGGTACCCCGCCAT
>JBGPIS010000044.1:0-11020 GCA_041484965.1 Methylomirabilia bacterium | reverse complement strand
CGAGGATTGTCAGGAGCACCTTGAGCCTCGTCATGAGTGCGCTCCGTAACCCGTGAGGCCGCTCCCAAGCGAGCGCGCGAACCACACGCCGTTCGATCGCAATGCCTGTGCCATGACGAGAGCGCTCCGACAGCGCTGCAAATCCGAGGCTCTAAGCGAGGCTCACGCATCGGGTCTCAAAGCCAGAAGGGCAGAACGCACGTCACTCCGATGACGCAGGACGTGACACACGGGACTGAATTCGGTCCCTCGCACAGGTCTGTTATGCTTGGCAACGGACGTCCACCGAGGGGGACCCGAGATGAGCGAGCACCATCGCGACGACGACCACGATCACGACCACGACGAGGGCTCGCCGCTCACCGAGACGGAGCTGCGCGTGCGGGCGCTCGAGTCGCTGCTCGTCGACAAGGGCCTGGTGGAGCCGGCGGCGCTCGACGCGCTCATCGACACCTACGAGACGAAGGTCGGGCCACGCAACGGCGCCCGCGTCGTCGCGCGCGCCTGGGCCGACCCGGCCTACAAGGCGCGGCTGCTCCAGAACGCCAGCGCCGCCATCGCCGAACTCGGGTACATGGGCCGCCAGGGCGAGGACATGGTCGTCCACGAGAACACGCCGAAGGTCCATAACATGGTCGTCTGCACACTCTGCTCGTGCTATCCGTGGCCGGTGCTCGGCCTGCCGCCCGTCTGGTACAAGTCGGCGCCCTACCGGTCGCGCGCGGTCCTCGATCCGCGCGGCGTCCTGCGCGAGTTCGGCCTCGAGCTGCCCGACGACGTCGAGGTGCGCGTCTGGGACTCGACCGCCGAGCTGCGGTATCTCGTGCTGCCGCAGCGGCCGGCGGGCACCGAGGGCTGGAGCGAGGAGCAGCTCGCCCAGATCGTCACGCGCGACAGCATGATCGGCGTCGCCAGGGCGCAGGCGCCGGCACGGGGGGCACGGTGATGAACGGCATCCACGACATGGGCGGCATGCACGGCATGGGCCCGATCGTGCGCGAGGAGAACGAGCCGGTCTTCCATCTCGAGTGGGAGCGGCGCGTGTTCGCAATCACCATGGCCTCCGGCTTCCTCGGCGAGTGGAACATCGACATGTCGCGCTACGCGCGCGAGCAGATGCCTCCGGCCGAGTACCTCGCCACCGGCTACTACGAGCACTGGCTCTGGGGCCTCGAGCGGCTCCTGGTCGAGAAGGGGCTCCTCACGAAGGCGGAGATCGAGCGACGGGTGGCCGAGCTCAGGAAGCGGGCGGCGAAGTGAGGCGGGTCCTCAGGGCCGCCGACGTCGGCAAGGTCTTGCTCAAGGGCGGACCGGCGCGCCTGGCCGACGACGTCCCGCCGCGCTTCAAGGCGGGCGACCGCGTCGTCGCGCGCAACCTCAACCCGACGGGCCACACGCGGCTCCCGCGCTACGCGCGCGGCAAACGGGGCATCGTGGATCGTGACCACGGCGTCTTCGTCTTCCCCGACGCCCACGCGATGGGGCAGGGCAAGAAGCCGCAGCACTGCTACAGCGTGCGCTTCACCACGCGCGAGCTCTGGGGCCCGCAGGCCTCGCCGCGCGACGCCGTCTACATCGACCTCTGGGACGACCACCTGGATCCCGCGTGAGCGCGCCCGATCTCTCGGCGCTGCCCGCGATCCCCAAGGACGACGCCGGCCCCGTGTTCGGTGCGCCGTGGGAGGCGCAGGCCTTCGGCATGGCGGTGGCGCTCCACGCGCGTGGCTGCTTCGCCTGGACGGAGTGGGCTGCGCGCCTGGCCGGCGAGATCGCCGCGGCGCAGGCGCGGGGCGAGGTGGACGACGGGGGCCGTTACTACTATTACTGGCTCGCGGCGCTGGAGAAGCTCGTCGCCGAGAAGGGGCTCGTCCTCACGCAGGAGCTCCTCACGCGGAAGGACGAGTGGGACCGGGCCGCGCGCGCGACGCCGCACGGCAAGCCCATCGTGCTTCGAGCGCCGCGATAGCGACGGCATCCCGCCCAGCAAGACGGCGAGCCGCGGGCCGCGCGCGAGGGGCCTCCGTGTATCAGCCGCGCCAGGCGCGCCAGGCGAGGACGAGCCAGCCGGCGATGAAGGCCGCGCCGCCGAGCGGCGTGACGGCGCCGAGCCAGCGTTGCCCCGTCAGCGCCAGCAGGTAGAGGCTGCCCGAGAAGACCACCGTTCCCGCGACGAAGAGCCAGCCGGCGAGCAGTGCCGCGCCGCCGGGCCAGCGCGTCGTCCCCCAGGCCACCGCGAAAAGCGCGAGCGCGTGGTACATATGGTAACGTGCGCCGACCTCGAAGGTGCCCAGGAGCTCCGGCGAGATGCGGCTCCGGAGCCCGTGGGCCGCGAACGCGCCGAGCGCCACGGCCGAGCATGCCGACATCGATCCCAGGACCACGAACAGTCGTTCCATGAGTGGACCTCCCAGGGCCATTATGAGCGTCGGGGCGCCTCCCGTCGCCCCCCGGAAGCCCACGATCGGCATCGTCCACGGCGACAGCCGCGAGGACGATTACGCCTGGCTGCGCCGCAAGGACGACCCCGAGGTGCTCGCGTACCTCCGCGCCGAGAACGCTTATACGGCCGAGGTCATGAAGCCGACCGAGCCCTTCCAGGCGGCGCTCTATACGGAGATGCTCGCACGGATCAAGGAGGACGACTCGACCGTGCCCTTCCGCCGGGATCGGCACTTCTACTACTCGCGCACCGAGAAGGGCAAGCAGTACCCGATCTACTGCCGCAAGCTCGAGAGCCTCGAGGCGCCGGAGGAGATCACGCTCGACCTCAACCGGCTCGCCGAGGGCCACGCGTTCCTCTCCATCGGCGCCCACACGGTGAGCGACGACGGCCGGCGTCTCGCCTACACGGTGGACTTCACCGGCTCCCGCGACTACACGCTCTACGTGAAGGACCTCCCGAGCGGCGAGCTCCTCGGCGAGCGCATCGAGAAGGTAGCCGCGGTCGCCTGGGCCGCGGGCCCTGGCCTCTTCTTCTACGTCAACGAGGACGCCGCCAAGCGCCCGTACCGGCTCTGGCGCCATCGTCTCGGCGCGACGGCGGACGACCTCCTCTACGAGGAGCCGGACCAGCTCTTCCGTCTCCACGTCGAGCGCTCCCGGAGCCGCGCGTACGTCTTCGCCACGTCGGCGAGCCACACGGCGACCGAAGTCCGCTACCTGCCGGCGGCGACGCCGGACGGCGCGTGGGCGCTCGTGGCGCCGCGGGAGAAGGACCACGAGTACGACGTGGATCATGGCGGCGAGGTCTTCTACATCAGGACGAACGCCGGCGGGCGTCGCAACTTCCGTCTCGTCGCGGCGCCGGCGAGCGCCCCGGGCCCGGGCGGCTGGACGGAGCTGATCCCGCACCGCGAGGACGTGATGCTCGAAGGTGTGGACGTCTTCGCCGACCATTACGTCATCCAGGCGCGCGAGGACGGGCTCCTCCGGCTCCGTGTCGCGGACCTCGCGACGCGCGAAGCCCACGACATCCAGTTCCCCGAGCCCGTCTACGAGGTGACGCCGGAGGGGAATACGGAGTTCGTGGCGCGGCGCTACCGCTTCCGCTACCAGTCGTTCATCACGCCCCCGTCGGTGTTCGACTACGACGTCGGCACGCGCGAGCGCACACTGCTCAAGCGGACCGAGGTGCTGGGCGGGTACGATCCCGCGCGGTACCGCTCGGCGCGCGTGCACGCGACGGCGGCCGACGGGGCGCGCATCCCGATCTCGCTCGTGCATCGCGCCGACGCGCCGCGCGGCGGTACCCGCCCCATGCTGCTCACGGGCTACGGCGCCTACGGCCTGCCGTACCCCGTGACCTTCTCGTCGAACCGGCTGAGCCTGCTCGACCGCGGCGTGAGCGTGGCGATCGCCCACATCCGCGGCGGCGGGGAGCTCGGCAAGCGCTGGCACGACGCCGGCCGCATGCTGCAGAAGCGCAACACGTTCACGGACTTCATCGCGGCGGCCGAGTTCCTCACGACGACCGGCTCCACGTCGGCCGACCGCCTCGTCATCGAGGGTGGGAGCGCCGGGGGTCTCCTGATCGGCGCCGTGCTCAACACGCGCGCGGACGTCTGCGCCGCGGCCGTCCTGCGCGTGCCGTTCGTGGATGTGATCAACACGATGCTCGACGCGTCGCTCCCGCTGACGGTCGGCGAATTCGAGGAGTGGGGGAACCCGAAGCTCCGCGAGCAGTACGAGTACATGAAGACCTACTGCCCGTACGTGAACCTGGCGCGCCGGCGCTATCCGGCGATCCTCATCCGCAGCGGGCTCAACGACAGCCAGGTGATGTACTGGGAGCCGGCGAAGTACGTCGCGAAGCTCCGAACCCTCAAGGCCGACGACCAGCCGCTGCTCTTCAAGATCAACCTCGACGTGGGCCACGGCGGCGCCTCGGGCCGCTACGACGCGCTGCACGAGCTGGCCTTCGACTACGCGTTCATCCTGGCGAGGCTGGGCCGCATGGATCCGCCGGCCGCCGGAGGGAGCGCATGATCGACGAAGTCGCCTCGTGGATCGACGGCGCCCAGCGCGTCGTCGTGCTGACGGGCGCCGGGATCTCGACCGACTCCGGCATCCCGGACTTCCGCGGGCCGCAGGGCGTGTGGACGAAGGACCCCGGCGCGGAGAAGCTCGCGACGCTCCAGAACTACGTGGCCGATCCCGACGTCCGCAAGCGCGCGTGGCGGAGCCGGCTCGCGTCGCCGGCGTGGCAGGCGACGCCGAACGCCGGCCACACGGCGCTGGTCACGCTCGAGCGCCGCGGCAAGCTCGACACGCTCATCACCCAGAACGTGGATGGTCTCCACCAGCTGGCGGGCTCGTCGGCCGAGAAGGTCGTCGAGATCCACGGCACGCTGCACGAGGTCGTGTGCCTCGCTTGCGGTGAGCGGGCGCCGATGGAGCGGGCGCTCGCCCGCGTGCGGGCGGGGGAAGCGGACCCGCCGTGCCGCACGTGCGGCGGCATCTTGAAGTCGGCGACGATCTCGTTCGGCCAGGGCCTGGTGCCGGAGGATCTCGCGCGCGCCGGCGCCGCGGCGGGGCGCTGCGACCTGATGCTCGCCGTGGGGACGAAGCTCTCGGTGTGGCCGATCGCGGGCGTCGTGCCGACCGCGAAGGAGGCTAGCGCGCGCGTCGTCATCGTCAACGCCGAGCCCACGGAGATGGACTCGCTCGCCGACGCCGTCCTCCGCGGCTCGATCGGGGGGCTGCTTCCGCGGCTCGTCGCGCCGGGCCGCTAGCCCGCATTATTCACGAACGGTAGTCGCGTGTGGCGGGCGGGGCCTGGCGCATGGCGCAGCCCCCGCGGGGCCGGCTCCGTCACCCACTCGCCCGAACGCCGCGCTGCGCGCGGCGGACGGGACGAGGGGGGCCCACTACGCGCGGCCCCGTGGGGGCTGCACCCTGCGCCACCCGCCCGGTCGCGCCATCGCCGTTCGTGAATAATGCGCGCTAGCCAGGCCAGCTTGGACGTGCGTCATGACTGGGTGTCCAGAAGCGCGACGGCGCGTGTCCAGCCCGCGGACGCGGCCCGGATCTTCACGGGGAAGCCGGCGATCGAAAAGCTGTCGGGCGGCAGCGCCTCGAGGTTGTGGAGCTTCTCGAGGTGGCAGTAGCCGATCTCGCGCCCGGCCTTGTGCCCCTCCCAGATGAGCGCCGCGTTGCCCGTCTGCTGGAACTTCTCCTTCGTGTGCACGAACGGCGCGTCCCAGCTCCAGGCATCCGTGCCCGTGACGCGGACGCCGCGCTCGAGGAGCCAGAGCGTCGCCTCGCGCCCCATGCCGGCACCCGCCGACACGTACTCCGGCGCGCCGTAGGCGGCGCCCGCCCGCGTGTTGACGACGACGATCTCGAGCGGCTGAAGCGCGTGGCCGATCCGCTCGAGCTCCTGCGCGACGTCCTTCGCCGTCACCACGTAGCCGTCCGGGAGGCTCCTGAAGTCGAGCTTCACGCCCGGCTGGAAGCACCACTCGAGCGGGACCTCGTCGATCGTGATCGCCCGCTCGCCCCGGTTCATCGTCGAACCGAAGTGGTAGGGCGCGTCGAGGTGCGTGCCGTTGTGGGTCATGAGCCGGATCCACTCGATGGCCCAGCCCTCGCCGTCGGGGAGATCTTCCGTCGTGAGCCCGGGGAAGAACGCCACCACGTCCTTGGCGGTGTTCTTGTGGGTCAGGTACTCGATGCGCGGCCCGTAGCCCGGGGGATCGGAGACCACGTCGTTCTCCAGATGCATCGAGATGTCGATGATCCGCCGGCCCATCGCGCGCCAGTCTACACCAGCGGCCACGGATAGCGATGGCCGCCGGTGTCCGAGGGAAACACTGCCTCCTCGACGACCCGCCGGGCGCGGGCGAGGAGCGCCTTGAGCTCGGCGGGGGCGAGCAGCTCGGCCAGCGCCGACGGCACTCCGGCCTTCACGAGCCGCCGGACGTCGTCGAGCAGGGGCGCCGGGATGTCCGTCCCGCCGAACGCCCAGATGACCGTGCGGAGCTTGGCCTCGGCGTGGAAGCAGAGGCCGTTGTCGATCGCGTGGATCAGCCCGTCGGGCCCGAGCAGGCAATGACCGCTCTTCCGGTCGGCGTTGTTCGCGACGAGGTCGAAGACGCAGATCCGCTGCAGGCGCGGGTGGTGCGCCGGGTGCTCGACGAGCGTGAAGTAGTGCTGCTCGAAGTCCGCCTCGACGAAGAGCTGGAGCGCGCCGGCGCCGTAGGGCCCGTCCTCGCGCTCGACGGTCGGCGGCACGAGGCCCCAGCCGAGCGCCTCGGACAGGAGCCAGGCGGCGAGCTCGCGCTTGAAGAGCCCCGGCGGGAAGTCCCAGAGCGGCCGCTCGCCGCGCCCGGGCTTGTAGACCGCGAGCCCGGTCGCGCCCAGGTACTCGAGCTCGACGAGGAAGGTGGCGTTGCTGCTCCACGGCATGCGGCCCTTCACCGTGACCGCGCCGTGCGCGAGCAGCTCAGCCGACGTTGTGCCCATTGCTCCGCGGGCAGACGTGACCGCCCGGGTCTTTTGGCTGGCTGCAGACGGGACAGCTCGGCCGGCCCGCCTGCATCAGGGCCTCCGCGCGCTGGACGAACCCCGCGGCCTGGGCGCGCGTGATCGCGAAGCGCGCGGAGGCCGCGTCACCGCCGCCTTCGTCCTCCATGAGCTCGTTGGTCACGACGACGATGCGCTTGCGCGCCTCGTCGTAGCCCGCGGTGATCGAGGCGACGATCCACGCCTCCTCGACGGGCTCGCGCAGGGCGAGGTCGTCGGGGCGCTTTTCGCCGGTCTCGGGCAGCTTCTGAAGCAGGCCGGCGAGGTAGTCGGCGAGGGCGCGGACCTGCTCCTTCTCGCTCTTGAGCGTGACGAGCTTCCGCCCCTGCCGGCCCTGGAGGTAGAACACGCGCTGGCCGGCCGGGCCCACGGCGCCCGCCGTGAAGTGGTCCGGGCTGTCGAAGTCGAAGGAGGGGCTCACTTGGGCGCCAGCCGGGCGAGGTCGCCGTCCACCGAGTTCACGGTGAGCACGACGGGGCCCTGCTCGTGGTAGGCGACGGCCGTCACCGAGGCCGGCGCGATCGTGAGCCGCTGGAAGAGATCGAGGTGGATGCCCAGCGCGTGGGCGAGGGCCGCCTTGATCGGATCCGCGTGGAAGACAGCGACGATCGTCTCGCCCCGATGATGGGCGACGAGCCGCCCGAGCGTTCCCGTGACGCGCGCCTGCATCTCGGTGAACGACTCGCCGTCGGGGAACCGGAAGCCGCTCGGATGACGCTGGACGATTTTCCATTCGGGCTTGCGGGCGAGGCGCCAGAGCGGCTTTCCCGTCCACGCGCCGAAGTCGCACTCGAGGAGGCCACGCTCGACGCGCAGGGCGAGGCCGCGCGCGCGGGCGATGGGCGTCGCGGTCTCGCGCGCGCGCTCGAGGGGCGAGGTGTACACAGCGGTGACGCGCGGGAGCCCGGCGATGCGCTGGGCCACCACGTCGGCCTGGCGCCGTCCGTCCTCGGAGAGATGAAGGCCCGGCGCGCGCCCCGGCAGCACGCGGCCCGTCGTCGGCGTCAGGCCGTGGCGGACGAGGAGGACGAGCGTGAGCTTGGTCACCGGCTCCTAGTCCACCAGCGCGACCGCGCGGACGGGCGAGCCGTCGGCCTCGGCGAGCTTGAGCGGGAGCGCCACGAAGCGGCAGCGGGCGGCGCCGATCTCGTGAAGGTTCGTCAGGTACTCGACCACCGTGATGCCGGCGGGAAAGAAGACGTGGTGCGTCGTGCACTCCTCGGCCGTGACGCGCGTGCCCGGCTCGAAGATCATCGTGCGGATCGCGTAGTCGGGTGGGTAGTCGTAGCCGACGGCCTTCACGCGCCGCGCGACCAGCCACTCGCACGCGCTCCGGCCCGTCCACGGCGCCGCGCGCCAGAAGCGCTCGTCGTCCACGCTCACGCGCCGCGGCCAGTCGGTGCGAAGGAGCGCGATGTCGCCCGCCTTGAGATGGCCGCCCCGCGTGTCGAGGTCGGCGGCCGTCACTTCGGCGTTCTCAGCGACGTGGGTCAAGTCCACCACCGCGGCCTCCCCGATCCACTGGTCCACCGGCATCTCGGCGATCGCGCGCGTGCCCGGCAGAAAATGCTTCGGCGCGTCCACGTGCGTATAGGCGTGGCAGGAGAGCGTCATCACCGAGGACTCGAAGAGGTCGCCCCGCGCGTGGGAGGCGCGGACCTCGCGCGCGACCTTCCAGCGAAAGTGCGGGCGGACCCGGAAGCTCAGGTCGACGACGCGCACTGGTCGGCGAGGACCTGCGCGACGCACGCCGTGACGCGGACGCCCGTGGGCAGATGGAGGAATTCGTTGGGGCCGTGCGCGTTGGAGCCCGGGCCCATCGCGCCCGTGACGAGGAACTGGGCCGTCGGAAACCGCGCGCCCAGCATGCTCATGAACGGGATCGAGCCGCCGATGCCGTGGAAGACGGCCGGCTTGCCGAAGTAGGTCACCGACGCGCGGTTGACCGACTCGAGCAGCTTCGGACTCGTCGCGGGCGCGTCCCAGCCGTTGCCTGCCTCGCCGTAGGTCTCGAGCGTGACCTTGGCGCCGTAGGGCGGATCGCTCTCGAGAATCTCCTTGAGCCGGCGCACCGCGCGGCCGGCGTCGCACGTGGGCGGAAGCCTGAGCGAGAGCTTCAGGGACGTCTGCGGGCGGAGCACGTTGCCGCCGTCGGCGGGCAGCGGCAGGCCCGCGGCGCCGGTGATCGCGAGTGCGGGCCGCCAGGTGTTGTTGAGGATCAGCTCGAGCGGGTCCGTCTGGACGGGGCGCATGCCGGGCAGGAACGGGAAGCGGTCGAAGACCTCATCGCCGAGGATCTTGGCGACCTCGCGCGCCTGCTCGACGCGCGCGCGCGGGATCTCGACGTGGAAGTCGCGCGGAATGATCTCGCCGGTGCGCGCGTCCTCGAGCCGATCGAGGAGCTGGCGAAGGATCCGGACGCTCGACGGCACGATGCCGCTCGCCGCGCCCGAGTGGACGCCTTCCGTCAGCACCTCGACCGTCAGGACGCCGCCGCAGACCCCGCGGAGCGAGGTCGTCCCCCAGAGCTGCTCGTAGTTGCCGCAACCCGAGTCGAGGCAGACGACGAGGCTCGGGGTACCCAAACGGCCTGCGAGAGCGTCCACGTAGTAGGGAAGGTCGTAGCTCCCGCTCTCCTCGCACGCCTCGATGAGCACGACGCACCGCGAGTGCGGCGCGCGCTGCTCCTGGAGCGCCTGGATCGCCGTGAGCGCGGCGAAGGTGGCGTAGCCGTCGTCGCCGACGCCGCGGCCGTAGAGCTTGTCGCCGCGGCGCACCGGTGTCCACGGCCCGCAGCCCTCGGCCCAGCCGACCATCTCGGGCTGCTTGTCGCAGTGGCCGTAGAGCAACACCGTGTCCCGGCCCGTGCCGGGCGCCTCCATGAGGAGCACGGGCGTGCGCCCTTCCAGACGGACCACCTCGATGCGCAGCCCCTCGATCGGCCGCGCGCGCGCCCAGTCCTGGAGCAGCGTGACGGCCCGGTCGAGGTGGCCGTTCAGGCGCCACTGCGCGTCGAACATCGGCGACTTCGCGGGGATCCTGATGTACTCGGTGAGGGTCGGGACGATGGACTCGTCCCACGTCTTCTGGACGAAGTCACGGACCTTGCCTGCAACGAGAGCCATCGGTCGCCCCTCAGGACGCGATGCGGAGGCCGGAGCGGAGCTCGTAGAGCTCCTGGACGTCGAGCGGCACGTTCGCGATCCGCGCGAGCTTGCCGCAGTGTCTGCAGTGGATGAAGGCGGGTTCGCGTTTGACGTACGTGCTGTCGCACTTGATGCAGCGCATCGTGGGCTCGGTGAGGAACGCCCGGGCCGCCCGCTCGAGCGCGAGCTCCGGTGTGAGCCTCAGCACCTTGCCGTGGGCCGGCTTGTGGCCGTTCAGCCGTTCCATACGCGCACGCCATTGTACTGTACGGCGTCCGGGGCGCAACGGGTGTTAGCATTGGAGTGGGCCGATGAAGAGGCCGGTGTCGATCTGGCTCGTGGCGCTCGTGCTCGCGGGCTACGGCGCCTACGGCGTCTGGGCGGCCGCGGCCGTCCGGTACTGGGCGCCCGGCGTCATGGGGCTCCTGGCGCTCGTCGGGGCCGCGGGGCTGCTGCTCGGAAAGGGATGGTCGCGGTTCTGCGTCTATCTGGTCGCGCTGCTGGTCGTCGCGAGCTGGGGCTATTCGATATGGATCGTCACGCACGTCGGCGGGCCGTTTCCGGATCTGACGAGCGCGGTGGTCGCGTTCGTGCCCGGCGCACTGGTTGCCCTGCTGTGCGCGGGCTCGAGCGTCGTGGTGTTCAGGCACTTCCGTCGGCCGTCCGACTGAGGAGGCGTGTATGTTGGGCTACTCGAAGAAGGTCGTGATGCCGAAGCCGGAGCAGGCGCTGCCCGGGCGCCAGGAGCGGATGCCGGTGCCCGAGACGCATCACGTCAACGGCCACCGCCTCGTCCCGCCGTTCCCCGCGGGCGTCGAGCTCGCGACGTTCGGCATGGGCTGCTTCTGGGG
>JBGPIS010000043.1:0-11118 GCA_041484965.1 Methylomirabilia bacterium | reverse complement strand
CGGTGGGTGGCCTGAGGCAGATGCGGGCCGGCTCCGTTCCGCTGTCGCCATCACGTCGAGCTCATCGTGGCGAGGGCCGCGAGGCCGGCGCACTCGGTGGGTGGCCTGAGGCAGATGCGGGCCGGCTCCGTTCCGCTGTCGCCATCACGTCGAGCTCATCGTGGCGAGGGCCGCGAGGCCGGCTTGAGCCGTGGGTGGCCTGAGACAGATGCAAGGCGGTTCCGCACCTCGTCTTCACCCAGGCCGGCGATGCTGACGAGCTTGTTACGGCCGCGCTCGCCCTGGATCACGCGGATGGAGGACGGCGCAACGCCGAGCGCCTTCGCGAGGAGCGTCGCCACGGCGCGGTTCGCCTCCCCGTCGACGGGCGGCGCCGTGACTCGGAGCCGCAGGGTCCCGTCCTGCCAGCCGGCGATCGCGTCGCGCGACGCGCGCGGCTGGACGCGCACGCTCAGCACGGCGCCGTCAGGCCTTCGTGCCGCCGGCGTCTTCACCGAGCTCGGCCGACATCATCCGATAGTAGCTCTCGAGCGTCGCGCGGAGGTCCTCGACGAGCTGCCGCTTCGTGCGCCGGAGCGTCTGGATCTCGCTCCTGATCTTCGCCTCCTCGCTCCGCGCCTCCTCGAGGAGCTTCTCGGCGCGCAGCTCGGCCTCGCCCATGTAGAGCTCGGCCTCGCGGCGGGACGCCGCCTTCATCTCGTCGCCGAGCCGCTGCGTCGTGACGAGCGTGTCCTGCAGGGCCTTCTCGCGCTCGGAGAGGCCGCGGGATCGCTCCTCCAGCGTCGCGAGCTGCTCCTTGAGCAGCGCGTTCTCCTTGAGCACCGTCTCGTAGTCGTCGGCGACGTCGTCGAGGAAGGCGTCCACCTCTTGGCTGTCGAAGCCCCGGAATATTTTGACCGTGAACTGCTGCTGCCGGATGTCGAGGGGACTGATGCGCATCGCGACCTCCGCTTCGCTATCTCAGGCTCTGGGCGAGGTCGCGGAGCGACCCGACAAGGAACGATTCGAGAAAATAGATCGCGAGCAGCACCACCATCGGCGACAGGTCCAGCCCCATCGCGAAGGTCGGCAGCCGGTGCCGGATGGGCCGCAGCACCGGCTCGGTGATGCGGTAGAGGAAGCGCACGACGGGATTGTAGGGGTCCGGACTCACCCAGGACAGGACCGCGCGCGCGATGATGATCCAGAAGTACGCTTGGAGCCCCAGGTTGGCGAGATTCGCCAGCGCGAAGACGAGATTACTCAGGACGAACACGGCTCCATCCTATCATCCGGGCCCGCGGCCGAGCTCCCGGGAGCGCTGCGTCGCCCGCTCGACCGCCTTGATGAGCGTCGTGCGGAGCCCGCCTTCCTCGAGGGCGGCGATCCCCGCGATCGAGGTCCCGCCGGGCGAGCTCACCATGTCCTTGAGCGCGCCCGGGTGCAGGCCGGTCTCGAGCAGGAGCTTCGCCGCGCCCAGCACGGTCTGGGTCGCGAGCGTCATGGCCGTGAGCCGGTCGAGCCCCATCCGGACGCCGCCGTCGGCGAGCGACTCGATCACGACGGCGACGTAGGCGGGGCCGGAGCCCGAAAGACCGGTGACCGCGTCCATCAGCTCCTCGCCCAGCACGACGACGCGGCCGACGGCGCTGAAGATCTCGCCCGCGATGTCGAGGTCGCCCGGCTCGAGGCCCTCCGCCTTGGCGATGGCCGTGACGCCCTCGAGGACGAGCGCCGGCGCGTTCGGCATCACGCGGATCAGCCGCGCGTCCTTGCCGAGCGCGGCGCGGATCGTCGCGGTGGACACACCCGCTGCGATCGAGATCAGGAGCTTTCGCCGCGTGACGGCGTGCGTGATCTCCTTGAGGACGGCCTCCAGGATCTGGGGCTTCACCGCGAGGATGACGACGTCCGCGTGGCGGACGAGCTCCGTGTTGCCGGCGGCGATCTGGATGCCGTACTGCCGGTCGAGCTCCTTGAGGCGTGGGAGACGCACGTCGGTCGCGTAGACCGCCTTGGCCGGCACGAGGTTCGCCGCGAGGAGGCCCTTGATCAGCGCCTCGCCCATGTTGCCGGCACCGACGAACCCGACCTTCTTGCCCTTGATCGTCATCGCTCCCGTGACTCCTTCTCGGGCCGCGGCGGACGCGGCCCGAAGATCGCCGTGCCCACGCGCACCATCGTCGCGCCTTCCTCGATCGCCACCTCGAAGTCCCCGCTCATGCCTATCGAGAGCTCGGCGAGCGCGTGGCGCTCCCGGAGCTTGGCGAGCGCGCGGAACCACACGCGCGCGGCCTCGGGCTCCGCCGTCTCAGGCGGGATCGCCATCAGCCCCCGGACGCTCACGTGGTCGAGCGCGCCGACGGCGTCGAGCAGGTCGGCCAGCCCCTCGGGAGCCACGCCGCCCTTCCGGGCCTCGCCGGCGACGTTCACCTGAACGAGCGCGTCCACCGGCCGGCCACGCTGCCGCGCGCGCGTGTCCAGCTCCCGTACCAGGTCCAGGCGATCCACAGAGTGGATGACTTGGAACAGCTCGACCGCGTCCTTCGCCTTGTTCGTCTGGAGCTGGCCCACGAGGTGCCAGGGCACCGGCCGGCCGAGCTCGGCGATCTTGGCGCGCGCCTCCTGCACCCGATTCTCGCCGAGCGCCGCCACCCCGGCCGCGATCGCGTCGCGGACGCGCCCGGCCTCGACCGTCTTCGACACGGCGATCAGCAGCACATCGGCCGCGCGCCGCCCCGCGCGCTCGGCCGCGCGCGCGATGCGCTCGCGCACGCGCTCGAGATTGGCCCGGATGTCCTGCATGGTCGCACGCCGATTCTACGGCAGCGCGGCCACCGTGGCCAGCCGGCCGCGGTTGCCCTTCCGGTAGGAGTAGAGGAGCTCGGGGTTGCACGCGGTGCAGAGACGCGCGTTCTCGATGCGCGCCGGCTCGAGCCCGGCGCGGCGGAGGAGCTCTTCGTTCGCCGCCCAGAGGTCGAGCCTCCAGCGCCCGGGCCCAGCCGGCCTCACCCAGGCCTCCCAGCCCTCGTACGCCGCGGACAGCGGGCCGATGACGGGGGCGTCCACCTCGTAACAGCAGGGGCCGATCGACGGCGCGATCGCCGCGTGGAGCCGCTCCGGGCGCGCCCCGAGCGCCTCGAGGGCGCGCACCGCCGCCCGGGCGGCGCCCTTCACCGTGCCGCGCCAGCCGACGTGGACCGCGCCGAGCGCCGGCAGCTCGGCGTCGTACAGGACGATCGCGAGGCAGTCGGCGGTGAAGACCGCGAGCGGCACGCCGCGCGCGGTCGTCACGAGCCCGTCCACCGTGCCCGCGAAGCCGCCGCCCGCGGCGACGCGCGCGACGTCGGGACCGTGCACCTGCTTGGCGTAGCCGACGCGCGTCAGGTCGAGGCCGGCACCCGCGAGGGCCCGGACGGCCGCCGGGCGGAAGGGCGAGACGGGGTGGGCCGGGACGATGGGCTCCGCGAACGACGCGAGGCCCGGGCAGTGGCGCGTCGTCGTCGCGTTGGGCACGCCGAGCCGCGCCAGCCCGGCGAACGTGAAGTACGCCGGCGGCGCGCCGTGCGGGTGGAGCCCCGGCGCGTCAGTCGGCCTGGCGCCGGAGGAACGCGGGGACTTCGAGGTCGCCATCGCCCAACTGGTCGCCGCTCTCGGCCCGCAGCTCGCCGGCGCGCCGGCGCCAGCTCCCCGCCCCCGCCGCCGGGCTCGAGCGCGCGCGCGGGAGGTCGACCACCTTGCCGCCGCCCGTGAGGGTCTCCTTCTTCTCGGCGAATCCGGTCGCGATCACGGTCATCCGGACCTCGTCGGCCATGTTCGGATCGATGACCGCGCCGAAGATGATGTTGGCCTCCTCGTGCGCGGCCTCCTGGACTATCCGTGCCGCCTCCTCCACCTCGTGGATCGACAGGTCGGGCCCGCCGGTGAAGTTGATCAGGATGCCGCGCGCGCCCTCGATGGACGTGTCGTCCAGCAGCGGGCTGGCGACCGCCTTCTGCGCGGCGTCGAGCGCGCGATGCTCGCCCTTGCCCGTGCCGGTGCCCATCATCGCCATGCCCATGCCCGACATGATCGTGCGCACGTCGGCGAAATCGAGGTTGACGAGCCCGGGGACGAGGATCAGGTCGGAGATGCCCTGCACCGCCTGCTGGAGGACGGAGTCGGCGATGCGGAACGCGTCGAGCAGCGGCGTGCCGCGGTCCACGACGGAGAGCAGCCGTTGATTCGGAATCGTGATGAGCGTGTCCACGACGCCGCGGAGCGCGTCGAGCCCGGCCTCGGCCTGGACGGCGCGCCGCCGGCCCTCGAAGCCGAACGGCTTGGTCACGACCGCGACCGTGAGGATCCCGAGGTCCTTGGCGAGCGACGCGACGACGGGCGCCGCGCCCGTGCCCGTGCCGCCGCCCAGGCCCGCCGTGATGAACACCATGTCGGCGCCGGCGAGGAGGCGCGTGATCTGGTCCGGGTCTTCCTGCGCCGCCTCGCGGCCCACTTCGGGATTCGAGCCGGCGCCCAGCCCCTTGGTGAGCCGCGCACCGAGCTGGAGCTTGATCGGCGCGGGCGAGGCGTGGAGGGCCTGGACGTCCGTGTTGGCCACGATGAACTCGACGCCGGAGAACTCCGCCGCCATCATCCGGCTCACCGCGTTGCCTCCGCCGCCACCGAGGCCGATGACCTTGATCTTCGCCGCCTGCGGCACCTCGTCGAGCTCGAAGAGCGGGCGGCGCGCGCGATCTCGTTCCATTCCGTCCTCCTGTGAATGTTCGCCGGCGGCTCCCCGGCTCCGCCGGCCGCGTGAGCGGGTGTCGTCGGGGGGAAACAATGGCGGCTGCTCTCCGCCCCGACCCGTCCTAGAAAATGTCATTGACGATTCCCGAGAGCCGGCGGGCAAGCCGGGTGAGCGGGCTGCCGTAGGCGGCCTGCGCGGCGGCGCCGTGCGGGCGGACGCGCGAGCCGTAGAGCGCCAAGCCCACGGCCGTCGCGTACACCGGGCTCTGGATGACATCGGCGAGCCCGCCGACGCCCTGCGGCACGCCGCGGCGCGCCGGCTGGTCGAAGACGGCTTCGGCGAGCTCCGGCACTCCCTCCATGATCGCGGTCCCGCCGGTGACGACGACGCCGGCCGTCGCCGCGTCCTGGAAGCCGGACCGCCCGAGCTCCCGCGCGACCAGCGTGAAGATCTCCTCCACACGCGGCTGGATGATCTCCGAGAGGACCTGACGCGAGAGCAGGCGGGGCTTGCGGCCGCCGACGGACGGTACGTCCACCGTCTCCTCCGCCGGGACCAGCGCCGTCAGCGCGCAGCCGTACCGCTTCTTCATCGCCTCGGCGTCGGCCATCGGCGTGCGCAGGCCAATCGCGATGTCGTTCGAGATATGGTCGCCGCCGAGCGGCAGAATCGCCGTGTGCCAGATGGCACCGTTCCGGTAGAGCGCGACGTCGGTCGTGCCGCCGCCGATGTCGATGACGAGCACGCCGAGCTCCTTCTCGTCCTCGTAGAGGACCGCCTCGCCGGAGGCGAGCGGCTCCAGCACGATGTCCTGCACGGCCAGCCCTGCGCGGTTGACCGAGCGGACGACGTTCTGGACCGAGGTGACGGCGCCCGTGACGATGTGCACCTCGACCTCGAGACGCACGCCCGACATGCCGATCGGCTCGCGGATGCCGTCGCCGTCGTCCACGACGAAGGTCTGGGGCAGGACGTGGATGATCTCGCGGTCCTGCGGCAGGTTGATCGCGCGCGCCGCGGCCACCGCGCGCTCGACGTCGAGCTCGCTCACCTCGCGATCCTTGCCGGAGATCGCGACGACGCCGCGGCTGTTCTGGCCGCGGATGTGCCCGCCGGCAACGCCCGCGTACACGGCCGCGACTTCGGCGCCCGCCATCTGCTCGGCTTCGGCGACGGCGAGCTTGATCGCCTCCACCGTCGAGTCAATGTTGACGACGATCCCGCGCCTGAGTCCGCGGGAGGGCGCCGTGCCGACGCCGACGACGCCGAGCCCGCCCGCCGGCCCCGGCTGGGTGATCACGGCACAGATCTTCGTGGTACCCACGTCCAGCCCGACGATGAGGTCCTGCGCCTTCGCGCGTCTTATCGCGCGGCTCCTCGCTGGAAGACCACCTGATCGCGGAAGCGGAGATCCACCGTGCGGACATCTTGCGTCGCCACCTGGGCGAGCACGCCCTCGAGGCGCGCCAGACGCTCCTCCCAGTCCTCGCTGCCCAGGCGGACCTCCACGCCGTCCAGCGTGTAGAGGACCGGCCCGTCCTTGCGGCTCATGTCGATCTCGGAGATCTCGGCGATGAGCCCGCTGCCGCTTCGGAGCAGGGCGCGGATGAGCGCGATCGCCGCCCGCGCCTTCGGCACCGGCGCCACGCGCAGCGCGGCGAGCTCCTCCTCGGACAGGCCGCTGACGACGGGCATCTGCGGGGCGACCGCGTGAGGCACCAGACCCAAGAGCCGGCCCTCCTCGTCGAGCCAGTGGAGCCGGCCCGCGTGCACGAGCGTGAACGGGCGCCGCTCCTCGACGGAGATGACGACGCGGTTGGGGAGCTCCCGGACGACGTCCGCGCGCCGGACCTCCGGCAGCGCCTCCACGCGGCCGACGACGCCGCGGGCGTCGAGGCGGAGGATGTTCGTGCCGGGCTCGATCGCGGCGGCGGCGAGAATCTGCTCGGCCGGGATGCGCGAGGTGCCGCGCACCTCCACGCCGGCGACGCCGAGGCGGGGCGTCGTCAGCACCCAGTGGGCGCCGAACGCCGCGCCGAGAGACGCCAGCACGACGACCACCGCGATCGGCAGCGCCCGGACGACGCGACGCAGACAGCGTCCGCGGCGGCGCGGCCCGGGTCCGACCCGCTGGCCGGCGACGAACGCCGAGCGCTCGCCCAGGTCGGTGAGGAGGGCGGCGCCACTCCGCGGCGAGGAGAGTCCGCTCGGCATCTATTCCCCGACGATCCGGATCTCGGGCTCGAGCGCGACGCCGAACTGGTGGTGCACGCGCTCGCGCGTGAGGTCCATCAGCGCGAGGAGGTCGGCCGCCATCGCGCCGCCGCGGTTGACGATGAAGTTCGCGTGCTTGGAGGAGATCTCTGCGCCGTTGATCCGCTTGCCCTTCAGCCCGCACTTCTCGATCAGCCGGCCGGCGACGTCGCCGGGCGGGTTCTTCCAGACGCAGCCGGCCGAGGCGAGCGCGAGCGGCTGGGTCGCCTTCTTGACCTTGAGGCGCGCCTTGATGTCCTTCTGGATTTCGGCGAGCGGGCGCCGCGCGAGCCGGAGCCGGCAGCCGATCAGAACCGCGCCAGCGGGCGCGTGGAAGGCACGGTACGTGAACGAGCCGGTGGCGGGCTTGAACTCACCGAGCGTGCCGTCCGGATGGAGGAAGTAGACCGCGCTCACGAAATCGCCGATCCAGCCGTCCGGCGTGCCCGCGTTCATCGCGAGGGCGCCGCCGATCGTGGCTGGGATCCCGACGAGGCACTCGATGCCGCCGAGGTTCACCGCCGCCGCCTCGCGGATGAGCGCCGAGAGGCCCACGCCCGCCCCGGCGAGCGCCTCCTCGCCGTGGAACTCGGCGCGCCCGAGGCAGCCTTCGAGCCGGAGCATCACGCCGCGCACGCCGCGGTCCTTCACGAGCAGGTTGTTGCCGCCGCCGATCACGGCGACCGGCAGCTGCTCGCGGTCCGCGAACATGAGCGCGTGACGGATGTCGTCCACGTCCTGAGGCACCACGAAGATGTCGGCGGCGCCGCCGATGCGGAGCGACGTATGGAAGCTTAGGGGCTCCTTGAAGCGGACTTCCCCCCGGATCTCTCCTAGCATTGCGCCCTCCCCGTGAGCGAGTCGGCATCGAGTCGTTTCAGCAGGTCCGGGCCGAGCTGGCTCACGTCGCCAGCGCCCAGCGTGAGCACGAGGTCACCCGGTCGCGTCGTCTCCAAGAGGTGCGCGATCACGCGGGTCCGGTCGCTGCCGAGATAGGTGACGTTGCGGTGTCCGTGCGCGCGGATCCCCTCAGCGAGATCGTCGGCGGTGACCCCGGGAATGGGCGCCTCACCCGCGGCGTAGATGTCCATCACGATCAGCACGTCGGCCTGGTTGAAGGCGGTGAGGAACTCCTGCCGGAGGTGGTGCGTCCGCGTGTAGCGGTGCGGCTGGAAGACCGTCACGATCCGGCAGTCGAACCCGGCCTTGGCGGCGGCCAGGGTCGCCCGGATCTCGGCGGGATGGTGGCCGTAGTCGTCGACCACGGTCACGCCGTGCGCGCGGCCGCGGACCTGGAACCGGCGCTGGACGCCGGCGAAGCCGGCGAGCGCCTTTTGGATCGTCACGAACGGGATCTCGAGGTCGAGCCCCACGCCGATCGACGCCAAGGCGTTGAGCACGTTGTGGCGGCCCGGGATCTGGAGGCTGCACTCGCCGACGAGGCCGCCCCGCTGCACGACCTCGAAGCGGCTCGTCATGCCCGAGAGGTGCAGGCGCCGGGCGACGAGGTCGGCGCCCGACTCGAGCCCGTAGGTGATGATCCGCTTCTCGATCCTCGGGATCAGCATCTGGATGTTCGGCTGGTCGAGGCAGAGCACGGCCGAGCCGTAGAACGGCACCTTGTTGACAAACTGGACGAAGGCCTCGCAGATCGCCTCGAGCGTGCCGTAGTGGTCGAGGTGCTCGGCGTCGATCGTCGTCACCACCGCGATCGTCGGCGCGAGCTTGAGGAACGACCCGTCTGACTCGTCGGCCTCCGCCACGAGGTAGTCCCCCTGGCCGAGCCGCGCGTTCGAGCCGAGGCTCGTCACGCGCCCGCCAACGACGATGGTCGGATCGTAGCGACCTTCGGCCAGGACCGCGCCGATCAGCGACGTGGTCGTCGTCTTGCCGTGCGTGCCGGCGACGGCGATGCCGTACTTGAGACGCATCAGCTCGGCGAGCATCTCCGCGCGCGGGATCGTGGGGATCGCGCGCTGGCGCGCGATCTGCACCTCGATATTGTCGCGCGAGACGGCCGAGGAGTAGACGACGACGTGCGCGCCCTCGACGTGTGCCGCCTCGTGGCCGAGGAAGATCTTCGCACCCAGCTGTTCGAGTCGTTCGACGGCTTCGTTTCGCCGTTGATCCGAGCCCGTGACTCGGTAGCCAAGGTTCAAGAGTATTTCGGCGATGCCGGACATGCCGCTGCCGCCGATCCCCACGAAGTGGATCTGCTGGTAGCGCTTAAACATTGGCGTGCTGGGAGATGTTCAAGAGCACTCCCGTCGAGAGCATCGTGACGAGCAGAGCCGAACCGCCGAAGGAGATGAAGGGCAGCGGCAGCCCCTTCGTCGGCAGCGTGCCGGTCACGACGCCCAGGTTCACGAGCGTCTGAGTGGCGATCAGTACCGTGATCCCGAG
This sequence comes from Methylomirabilia bacterium, assembly GCA_041484965.1. Taxonomy (GTDB): domain Bacteria; phylum Methylomirabilota; class Methylomirabilia; order Rokubacteriales; family CSP1-6; genus JBGPIS01. The sequence continues at coordinate 1,754 of JBGPIS010000043.1, read as the reverse complement.
CGCCAGGTACGCCCCGAAGGGATCGGGCGCCCGGAGCCCGATCCGGAGCCCCCGCCAGACGAGCACGACGAACAGCGCCACGATCGCCGCAGCGCCGAGAAAGCCGAGCTCTTCGCCGATGATCGCAAAGATGAAATCCGTGTGGGCCTCGGGCAGATAAAACAGCTTCTGCTTGGACGCGCCGATGCCTTGCCCCAGGACGCCGCCGTTGCCCAGCGCGAGCCAGGACTGGATGATCTGGAACCCGCTGCCCCGCGGGTCGGCCCACGGATCCAGGAACGCGGTGATGCGCCGGAGCCGGTAGGGCGCCGCCCAGACGGCGAACACGGTGAGCGGCAGCGCCGGGAGCAGCACGAAGCCCAGGTGCTTCAGGCGCCCGCCGGCGAGGAACAGCAGCGTGATCGTCAGCGTGATCAGCGTCAGGCAGTTGCCGAGGTCCGGCTGCGCGAGCACGAGCGCGGCCAGCGCGCCGGCCACGGCGAGCGGCGGCAGCAGGCCCCGGCGGAAGTCGCCGAGCACGTCGCGCTTCTTCGCGAGGAACGCCGCAAGGTAGACGACGAGGGCGAGCTTCGCGAGCTCCGCCGGTTGGAACGACACGGGGCCCAGGCGGATCCAGCGGCGCGTGCCGTTGATCGCCTGGCCGATCGGCGGGATCAGCACGAGGATGAGCAGGAGTCCCGCGACGACGAGCAGCGGGAGCACGGCGCCCTCGAGCCGCCGGTAGTCGAGCCGGAGCATGAGCCAGAGGCACGCCGAGCCGAGCAGCGCCCAGAAGAGCTGCTTTTTCAGGAAAAAATACGGGTCGTGGAAGCGGTCGGCCGCCACGATCGCGCTCGCGGAGTAGACCATCACCACGCCGGTCGAGAGCAGCACGACCGCCACGCTGAAGAGCCACATGTCGGGCGCGAGCTTCTGCGGCATCAGTCGTCCTGGGGGGGAGCGGGCGCCGCTCCACCCCCAGACCCCCCCACCGCCATCGGTGCACGACGCGACGGCGCCATCACTCGAGGCGCTCGACGAGCTTCTTGAAGACGTCGCCGCGGTGTTCGAAGTTGTCGAACATGTCGAACGAGGCGCACGCCGGCGACAGCAGGACGACGTCGCCGGGCCCCGCGAGGTCCTTCGCGGTCTCGACGGCCGCCTCCAGGGACGGGCACGCCGTCACCGGAATGTCCGCCGTCCGGAGCGCCGCGGCGATCGTCGGGCCGTCCTCGCCGATGACGACGGCGTGGCCGACGCGCCCGTGCGCGGCGTCGGCGAGCGGCGTGAAGTCCTGGCCTTTGCCCTTGCCCCCCGCGATCAGGACGATCCGCTCGGCGAAGCTCTCGAGCGCCTTGAGCGTGGAGGCGACGTTGGTGCCCTTCGAGTCGTTGTAGTAGTGCACGCCCCGGACGTCGCGCACGAACTCGATCCGGTGCGCGACACCGCGGAACCGCCCGATCGCCCGGCGGATCGCCGCCGGCGCGAGCCCGACCCAGAGCGCGCACGCCGCGGCGGCGAGCACGTTCTCGACGTTATGCGCGCCGCGGAGGGAGATCTCGGCGACGGGGCAGATCTCCTCGACGTGCCCGTTGAGCCGCGCGGCCACCCAGCCGTCGCGGACGAAGACGCCGCGCCCGAGCGCGCCCGTCCGGCTGAACCAGACGACGTGCGCCCGCGTCCGCGGCGCCAGCGCCCGCGTCGCCTCGTCGTCGGCGTTGAGCACGGCGCAGTCGGCCGCGGTCTGGTTCCGGAAGATCCGCGCCTTGGCGTCG
>JBGPIS010000042.1:0-11133 GCA_041484965.1 Methylomirabilia bacterium | reverse complement strand
GTACACCGGAAACGGCGCCAGGTGACGGATGTCGTGGGTGACCCCACCCGGGATCGCGGCGCGGGCCCGCTCCCAGAGCGCGGCGGACTTCGGGTGCTTGGCGCGGTACTCGTCGTGGATTTTCATGCTCGTATGATACCCGAACGCGCGGCCAACCGGAGCAGTGCGACGACCGCCGCGTGCGCGTCGAGCGGGAGCCCGTCCACCGTGGCCTCGCGGCGGCGCGTCACGCCGTCCGCGGCGCCGGCCGCCACGCAGGCCTCAACCGCTCGCCGCTCGAGGTTCGGCGTGTGCAGGAGGTCGCGCCGCGCGAGCCGCGCGAGCGCGGCGACGACGCCGTAGCCGCCCCAGTTCGACACGCCGGCGACGACGAGGTGGTCCACCGAAACGACGGACGCGATCCGCGCCTGGAGGCGGCCGAGCCGGGCGATGCGCGCGCGCGCCGCGCCCATGCCGACCTCGTTGCCGCCGTCGCCGATGCCGACGGTGCACGGACGGCGTCGCCGCGCGCCTCTGGCACAAAGAAACAGCTCGTCGAGCGGGGCGTTCCACGCCGCGACCGACTCGCCCCGCATGTTGAGATAGTCGCCCGCCCGGTTCCGCCCGGGGCGCTCGATCGCGACGAGATGCGTCGGCCGCTCGCGGTCCAGCAGCGCACGAGCCGCGGCGCCCCCGCCGGGATCGACGATGACGTCGCGCGGCTCGCCGAGGGTCGTGAGGGCGGCGCTGAGCACGCGCGCGTTGGGCTGGTCGGTCACGTAGCGGACTTCGGCGCCGAGCGCCCGGAGCGCGCGCCCCAGCACCGCGGCGCCGGGCGGCCCGTCGGTCTCGGGCGTGTCGGGTGCGACCGTGTAGCCCGTGACGATCAGCAGGCGCCGCGCGCGGTCAAGCGCACGCGCGCCCGCCGCGGCGGCGCCGGGGCGCGCAAAGGCGGCGATCCCGCGCCGGCCGGGATCGAGCGCCAGGATCTGATCGATGAGGTCGCCGGACGCGCGCGCGCGGGCGGGCGGCACGGCTCCCGACGCTATCACCGCGCGGCGTCGAACAGCAAGAGCTGGTAGGGCGCGAGCGGCCGCGCGCCGCCGCTTCCGCCAAACTGCGCGGCCTCGCTGTCGAGGACGAGGCGCCACGCGCCGCCCGCGGGCGGCGTCCAGTCGCGGGGGCTCGCGCCGAGGTTCGCGACGACCCGCGCCTCCTCGCCTGCCGGCGTCGCGCGCGTCAGGGTCAGGATCGCGCCCGAGGCGTCGAGCTCGGCGCGCGCGAGCTCCTTGTCGCGGGCGCCCAGCGCCGGATGCGTGCGCCGCAGCGCGAGCCAGCGCGCGTAGTACTGGTACAGCGCCCGGTGCCGTGTGGCGAGCGCTAGCGGGTGATTCAGGCGGGAACTCACGAACGTGTTGGGCGCGTTCGGATCGGGGATCGCGCTCGTCCAGCCGAAGCGTTTCACGTCGGCCGCGCGGCCCTGCCGTACCGCCTCGGCGAGACCTCCGTCGAGGAACGACGTGAAGAAGTGGAGCGGCGCCGTCTCGCCGTATTCCTCGCCCATGAACAGGAGCGGCACGGCCGGCGCGGCGAACATGAGGCCCGCGGCGAGCTTCACCGCCTCGAAGGGCACCAGCGAGCCGAGGCGCTCGCCCTGAGGGCGGTTGCCCACCTGATCGTGGTTCTGGATAAAGATCACGAACCGCTCGGCGGGCAGGTCGGCGCTCGGCGTCCCCCGCGGCCGCCCCCAGTACGTCGAGGCCTCGCCCTGGAACGCGAACCCCTGCGCGAGCGCGCGCGGCAGATGCGGGCGGCCGGCGAAATCCCCGTAGTAGCCCGTCGTCTCGCCGGTGAGCCGCTGGTGGATGGCGTGGTGGAAGTCGTCCGACCAGATCGCGTCGAGCCCGAGCCCGCCCTCCGTGGTCGGGAGCACGAGCCGGCGGTCGTTGTCGTGCGACTCGGCGACGACGTGCACACGCCGGCCGGCGCGCGCCGCCTCGTCGCGGACGGCGCCGGCGAACTCCGTGAGGATGTGCACGGGGCTCGCGTCGTGGATCGCGTGGACGGCGTCGAGCCTGAAGCCGTCGACGTGAAAGTCCCGCACCCACGCGCGGCCGTTCTCGACGACATGGCGCCGGACCCCGTCGCTCCCCTCGCCGTCGAAGTTGACGGCCGGGCCCCACGGCGTCTTCACGCGGTCGGTGAAGTACGGCCCGTACTCCGCGAGGTAGTTGCCCTCGGGCCCGAGGTGATTGTAGACGACGTCGAGGAACACGGCGAGCCCGCGCGCGTGGCACGCGTCCACGAGGCGCCGGAGGCCGCGCGGGCCGCCGTACGTGGACTGCGGCGCCCAGAGGTGGACGCCGTCGTAGCCCCAGTCGCGCGAGCCGGGGAACTCCGCCACCGGCATGAGCTGGAACGCCGTGACGCCGAGGTCCGCCAGCGCGGGCAGGTGCGGGATGACCGCCTCGAAGGTGCCCGTGGGCGTGAACGCGCCCACGTGGAGCTCGTAGACGACGAGGTTCCTGGGCGCCACGCCGCGGAAGTCCTGGTCGGTCCACATGAAGCGCCGCGGATCCACGACGACCGACGCGCCGTGCACCCCCTCGGGCTGCCAGCGCGAGGCCGGATCGGGGCGGTGCCGCGCGCCGTCCAGTCGGTAGTGGTAATGGGCGCCCGCCGGCACCCGCCCGAGCGTCGCCTCGAAGAGGCCGCCGGCGTCGCGGGTCATGGGCTCGGGGCGCCGGCCCTCGACCACGACGTCCACCGACCGGCAGCGCGGGGCCCACACCCTGAACGTGGCGGCGTCGTCGAGAACGCTTGCGCCGAGCGGGTTCATACGCTCCAATTAATCACTATGAGCTCGGCGTTCGCCCTGGTTCTTCACACCCACCTCCCGATGGTAGTCAATCACGGGCGCTGGCCCCACGGAAGCGACTGGCTGTGCGAGGCCGCGTTCGAATGCTACCTGCCGCTGCTCGAGACGGCCCACCGGCTCGTCGCCGACGGCATCTCCCCCAAGTGGACCATCAACCTCTCGCCCGTGCTCACGGAGCAGCTCGCGTCGCCCGAGTTCCAGAAGGAGCTGGCCTTCTACTACGAGAACGTCCGGCACGCCTGCCTGGAGTCGCGCGGGCACTTCGAGCGCGAGGGTAACAAGGAAATCGTCCAGCTCACCCGCTTCTGGGAGGAGTTCTACGAGCGGATGTGGGAGATGCACCGCCGGATCGGCGGCGACATCCCGGGCACGTTCGCCGAGCTCGGGCGCGCGGGGCACGTGGAGATCATCACCTGCGCCGCCACGCACGGCTACCTCCCCCTGCTGAGCCGCGACGAGTCCCTCCACCTCCAGCTCCGCGCCGCCGTCGAGACGCACCGCCGCCATTTCGGGCGGGCGCCGCGCGGCATCTGGCTCCCCGAGTGCGCGTACCGCCCGCGGTACGAGTGGACGCCGCCGACCGGGCGCGACAGCGGCCGCGTGCGCCGCGTCCGGCCCGGCCTCGAGGAGCTGCTCGCCCAGCACGGGCTCGAGTACTTCGTCGCCGACGCCCACCTCATCTCGGCCGGCCTCCCGGTCTTCCTCTACCGCGACTTCCTCCCGCTGCAGACGGCCCGGGGCGAGCCCGCGGCGTCGGTGCCGGGGACCGAGACGCGGTCGCCCTACGCGCCGTATCGCGTCGCCTCCCGCGGCGGCGCCGGCACGGCGGTGGCGTTCTTCCGCGACCCGAAGACGACGCTCCAGGTGTGGAGCCGCGAGCACGGCTACCCGGGAGAGTACGCGTACCTCGAGTTCCACAAGAAGCACTTCCCGGGCGGCCTGCGCTTCTGGCGCATCACCGACAACTCCGGCGACCTCGGCCGCAAGACAGTGTACGAGCCCGGCGTCGCCGCGCAGAAGGTGGGCCTGCAGGCGCGCCACTTCGTCGAGCTGGTGAAGACGACCCTCGCCGAAGCGGGGAGGGGCGGCCCCGCCGTCGTCTGCTCGCCGTACGACGCCGAGCTCTTCGGCCACTGGTGGTTCGAGGGGCCGCTCTGGCTCGAGCACGTTGCCCGCGAGATGGCGCGCGACGGCGTCGCGCGCATGACGCTCGGCGAGGCGCTCGAGGCCGTGCCGCCGGCGGCGACGCTGGCCCTGCCCGAAGGCAGCTGGGGTGAGGGCGGCGACCACCGCGTCTGGCTCAACCGCGACACCGAGTGGACGTGGGACCGCGTCTACAGCGCCGAGGCGGAGTGGGTCGAACACCTCCGGAGCGGCCTCCGCGCCGACGGCGACCAGCGCCGCGTGCTCGCGCAGGCGACGCGCGAGCTGCTGCTGCTCCAGGCCTCCGACTGGCAGTTCCTCATCACGACGGGCACGGCGCGCGACTACGCCGAGCGGCGCATCGCCGAGCACTACGCCGAGTTCAAGCGCCTCTCGGAGATGCTGCGCGGGCTCAACACGGGCGAGCCGCTCTCCCCGGACGACGCGAACATCCTCCGCCAGCTCGAGCGTGAGGACTTCTGCTTCGCCGACCTCGACCCGGCGTGGGGCCTGGGCCCGCCCGGAACGGGCTGAGCGCGATGCGGCGCCGGGCCCGCGTCCTCGCGATGATCATGGCCGGCGGCAAGGGTGAGCGGCTGCAGCCGCTCACCCGCGAGCGGTCGAAATCGGCGGTGCCGTTCGGCGGCCGGCACCGGCTGATCGACTTCGTGCTCTCGAACTTCACGAACTCGGAGCTCCCGTCCCTCTACGTGCTCGTCCAGTACAAGTCGCAGTCGCTCATCGAGCACCTGCGCCTGGCGTGGCGCACGAGCGGGCTCCTGCCCGATTTCTTCGTGACCGTGGTGCCGCCCCAGATGCGCTCCGGCGCCGCGTGGTACCGCGGCACGGCCGACGCCGTGCTGCAGAACCTGAACCTCATCGACGACTTCAACGCCGACGTGATCGCGATCTTCGGCTCGGACCACATCTACCGGATGGACGTGACCCAGATGGTCGCGTTCCACCAGGAGTCGGGCGCGGACGTCACGATCGCCGCACGCCCGGTGCCGGTGGCGGACGCGGCGAAGTTCGGCGTGCTCGGCGTGGACCGCGCGGGCCACGTCGTCGAGTTCGCGGAGAAGCCGGCCCGGCCGATGGCGATGCCCGACGACCCGGACCGCGCGCTCGTCTCGATGGGCAACTACCTCTTCTCGCGCCAGGCGCTCGTGGACGGCCTCCTCGCCGACGCGCGGCGCTCGACCGACCACGACTTCGGGCGCTCGATCATCCCCGAGCTCGTGCCCGCCGGCCGCGTCTACGCCTACGACTTCCAGACGAACGAGGTGCCGGGCGTCAAGCCGTACGAGGAGGTAGGGTACTGGCGCGACGTCGGCACGATCGACGCGTACTGGGAGGCCCACATGGACCTCCTCGGCGAGTCGCCGCGCTTCGACCTCGACAACCGCTACTGGCCGATCCGGAGCGAGCACCACCCGGGCCCGGCGGCGCGCTTCATCGGCGGCGACGTGGACAACGCCCAGATCGGCGAGGCGTCGCTCGTCAAGCGCGCGACGATCCGCAACTCGATCCTCGGCCGGAGCGTGTGGGTGAACGAGGGCGCCGTCATCGAGGACTCGATCGTCATGGACCACACGACCGTCGGGAAGGGCGCCCGCCTGCGGCGCGCGATCGTCGACCGCTTCAATATCATTCCCGCGGACACCGAGATCGGCGTGGACCGGGCCCAGGACCGGCGGCGGTTCCACGTCGCGCCGTCCGGGCTCGTAGTGGTGCCGCGCGGCGGCCGGCGCGAGTTCCTGCGGGGCCTCGACGAATTTTGACCCGCGCGATCGTCGTCCACGGCCACTTCTACCAGCCTCCGCGCGAGAACCCGTGGCTCGAGGCGGTCGAGGTGCAGGACGAGGCGGCCCCGTATCACGACTGGAACGAGCGGGTGACCGCGGAGTGTTACGCGCCGAACACGGCCGCCCGCCGCGTGGACGACGCGAACCGCATCCTCGACATCGTCAACAACTTCGAGAAGATCTCGTTCAACGTCGGCCCGACGCTCTTCGCCTGGCTCGCGCGCCACCGGCCGGACGTGTGCGCGAAGATCCTCGAGGCCGACCGGACGAGCGTGCGGGCGCGCGGCGGGCACGGCAACGCGATCGCGCAGGTCTACAATCACATGATCATGCCGCTCGCCACCCGGCGCGACAAGATCACGCAGGTGCGCTGGGGCATCGGCGACTTCCGCAAGCGCTTCGGCCGCGAGCCCGAGGGGCTCTGGCTCCCCGAGACCGCCGTGGACAACGAGACGCTCGAGGTGCTGGCGGAGACCGGCATCAAGTTCACGATCCTGGCGCCCCACCAGGCGCGGCGCGTGCGCCCGCTCGAGGGCGGCGACTGGGAGGACGTGCGCGACCGCGTGGACCCGGGCCGCGCCTACCTCTGGCGGGGCCCGCGCGGTCGCGCGCTCGCGCTGTTCTTCTATCACGCGCCGATCTCGCGCGCGATCGCCTTCGACAACCTGCTCGAGCGGAGCGAGAACGTCGTCGCCTGGCTGCGCGCGGCGTTCGCCGACGACCGCCACGAGCCGCAGCTCGTGCACTGCGCGACGGACGGTGAGTCGTACGGCCACCACAGCCGCTTCGGCGAGATGGCGCTGGCTGCGGCCGCGCAGCAGCTCGAGGCCGAGACGCCCGGCGTCCTCACCAACTACGGCGCCTTCCTCGGGGCCCACCCGCCGGCACACGAGGTCGAGCTCTACGAGCGGACCTCGTGGAGCTGCGTCCACGGCGTCGAGCGCTGGCGCGCCGACTGCGGCTGCCGCACGCGGAGCGACCGGCACCAGCGCTGGCGCGCGCCGCTCCGCGACGCCCTCGACTGGCTCGCCGGCCAGATCGACGCCGGCTACGAGGCGCGCGCCTCGCCGCACCTCAAGGACCCGTGGGCCGCGCGCGACGCCTACATCGAGGTCGTGCTCGAGCCAAGCGCGGACCGTCTCGAGGAGTTTTTCGCCGCGCACCAGCGGACGCCGCTCGACGCCGCCGCGCGGGCCGAGACGCGGCGGCTCCTCGAGATGGAGCGCCACCGCTTGCTCATGTACACCTCGTGCGGGTGGTTCTTCGACGAGATCTCCTCCCTCGAGCCCGTGCAGCTCCTCCGCTATGCGGCCATGGCTCTCCAGTACCTCGGCGACCTCGGCGGCAGCCGGCTCGAGGGCGAGTTCGTGCGGCGGCTCGCGGCGGCGGAGAGCAACCTGCCCGAGTTCGGCGACGGCGGCGAGGTCTACCGCCGGCTCGTCCGGCCGACCGCGGTGGACTTCCAGCGCGTGATCGCGCACTACGCGATCACCGGCGTCTTCGAGGAGCACCCCGAGACGGCGTCCGTGTACGCGTACCGCGTCGAGCGCCACGACGAGGCGCGCGACGCTGCCGACGGCGCGGCGCTCCGCATCGCCCACGTCCGCGTCGGCTCGGAGGTCACCGGCGAGGCGCAGGAGGCCGTCTACGCGCTCGTCCACTACGGCGGCCACGACTTCTCGTGCGGCATCCGCCGCTGGGAGGGTGAGGCGGCGTACGAGGCGATGAAGGCCGACCTCCGGCGCCGCTTCGCGCGCGTCTCCGTCGCCGACATGGTCCGCGGCATGGACGAGTACTTTCCCGGGGAGCCCTACGCGCTGGCCCACCTCTTCCTGGAAGAGCGGCGGCGCGTGCTCGCGGCCGTCATCCGCACCGTGCTCGAGAAGCACGAGGAAACGTACCGTCGCATCTGGGACGAAACGCGGAAGCTCGTGCACTACCTCCGCCAGGTGGACGTGCCGATTCCCGACGCGCTCACGCTGGTCGCGCGGCACGTCCTCGAGCAGCAGGCGTGCGTGGAGCTCGAGCAGATGGGCGGGCGCCGGACCATCCCCGAGCGCGCCTTCGAGCTCGTCCGCGAGGCGCGGGCGCTCGGCCTCACGCTCGACCTCATGCCCGCGCGCTTCGCGATGACCCGCGCCGTGCGCGGGGCGCTCGAGGCCGTGGCCGCCACGCCCGCGCCCGCGCGCGTGGCCGAGGCGGCGCGGCTCATCGAGGGGGCGCACACCCTCGGCCTCCGGTACGGCTACTGGGCGACGCAGAACCAGTTCTTCGATCTCTGGCGCGCGCTCCCCGAGGCGCGCCCCGCGCTCCAGCCGCTCGGCGACACCCTCGGCTTCCGCCTGACCCCGTGAGCCCGCGAGCGATCCGGCAGCCGCAGCGGACCGTCGTCATCGAGAACGTCGCCCCCGCGGTGGACGGCGGCCGCTACCCTGTCAAGCGCGAGGTCGGCGCGGCGCTCGAGGTTTCGGCCGACATCTTCACGGAAGGTCATGACGCGCTGGTCGCGTATCTCAAGTACCGGCGCGCCGGCGAGCGCACGTGGCGGGAGACGCCCATGCGCCACGTGGACAACGACCGCTGGGCCGGGGCCTTCACGCTCGACGCGAACGCGCGCTTCAGCTTCACGATCGAGGCGCTCGCCGAGCCGTTCCAGTCCTGGCTTGCCGATTTGGAGAAGCGCCACGCGGCCGGCCAGGACGCGGCGAGCGAGCGCCTCGAGGGGCTGGCGCTGATCCGCGCCGCGGCGGGCCGCGCGCGCGGCGACGACGCCCGGCGCCTCCGCGGCCACGCGGAGCGGCTCAAGCGGGCGGCCGGCCAGACGGTCGCGGTCGCGGCGGCCGGCGACGCGGAACTCACCGCGCTCATGGAGCGCCACCTCGACCGAACCGAGGCGACGTGGGCCGAGCGCGAGTGGGAGGTCGTCGCCGACCGCGAGCGCGCGCGCTTCGCCGCCTGGTACGAGTTCTTCCCGCGGTCGAGCGGCACGCTCAAGGACGCCGAGGCCCAGCTCGAGCGCGCGGCGGCGATGGGCTTCGACGTCGTGTACCTCCCGCCCGTCCACCCCATCGGGCGCACCCACCGGAAGGGCCGGAACAACGCGCTCACCGCCGCGCCCGGCGACCCGGGCAGCCCGTGGGCGATCGGGAGCGAAGAGGGCGGCCACACCGCCGTCCACCCCGCCCTCGGGACGCTCGACGACTTCGACCGGTTCGTCGAGCGCGCCCGGAGCCTCGGCCTCGAGGTGGCGCTCGACTTCGCCATCCAGTGCTCGCCCGACCACCCGTGGGTGGCCCGGCACCCGGAATGGTTTTTCCACCGGCCCGACGGCACGCTCAAGTACGCGGAGAATCCGCCGAAGAAGTATCAGGACATCTACCCGCTCAACTTCCACTGCGCGGACCCCGCGCCGCTCTGGAAGGAGATGCGGCGCATCCTCGAATTCTGGATCGCGCACGGCGTGAGCGCCTTCCGCGTGGACAACCCCCACACGAAACCGCTGAAGTTCTGGGAGTGGCTCATCCGCGAGGTCCAGAGCGCCCATCCCGCGGTGGTCTTCCTCTCGGAGGCGTTCACGCGTCCGAAGATGATGCAGGCCCTCGCCAAGGCCGGGTTCAGCCAGTCGTACACGTACTTCACCTGGCGCAATACGAAATCGGAGCTGGTCGACTACCTGACCGAAATCACGCAGCCCCCCGTGTCGGAGTATTTTCGCGGCCACGTGTGGCCCAACACGCCCGACATCCTGCACGCGACGCTCCAGGCGGGCGGGCGCCCCGCCTTCAAGCTGCGGCTCGCCCTCGCGGCGACGCTCTCGTCGCTCTACGGCATCTACTCGGGCTACGAGCTTTGCGAGAACGTGCCGCGCGAGCCCGGCTCGGAGGAGTACCTCGACTCGGAGAAGTACGAGCTGAAGCCGCGCGACTGGAGCGCGCCCGGCAACCTCGTGGACTTCGTCACGCGCGTGAACCGGATCCGGCGCGAGAACCGCGCGCTCCAGTGCTCGAGCAACTTGCAATTCTTCCGGGCGGACGACCCGCACGTGCTCTTCTATGGCAAGCTGACGCCCGAGCGGGACAACGCCGTGTTCGTCGCCGCGAGCCTCGACCCCGTCGCGCCGCGCGCCTCGATGGTGGACGTGCCGATCGCCGAGCTCGGCATCGGCGTCGAGCAGCCGTATCGGATGCACGAGCTCCTGAGCGACCGGTGGTTCGAGTGGCGGGGCCCGCGCGGCTTCGTGGAGCTACACCCTGAGGTGGATCCGGCGCAGATCTTCGTTCTTCACCGCTGAGGACGGGGGGGCGTGGCCGTGATCGGCTGGGGCGGGATGAAGATCATCGTCTGGGCGTTCTCGCCCGTCTTGTCGAAGTAGACGAGCAGGCCGTCTCCGTAGAGGAAGATCTCGTACTCCCCCTCGCGCCCCACCTTCGTCGGGACGCCCCAGCCGTCCAGCACGAGCTTGCGGTTGAAGATGCCGGGCTTCGGGTCGAGTTCGAGGGAGCGGACCACGTCCTGCTTGTAGCCACCCGCCGTGAGCAGGCCGAAGTCCACCACCATCCGGCTGATGCCGCCCGGCGCCTGCGCGCCTTCGTACGCCCACCGGGTGGCATCGTAGCCTTCCACCTTCTGCGCCTCGCTCTTCGTCGGCTGGCCGTATCGGGCGCGAACGGCGTCCATGGTGCTCTTGCCCGGCACGATCAGGCCCCAGTCCGACGCCCGCGCCGGGCTGGCGAGCGCCACCAGCACGAGGGCGAACGCCGGTATCAGCCCTAGGAGGACGGCCATGAGGCGGTGCACGCCTAGAATCCCAGCGCGAGGCCGTCGCCCCGCGGATCAGCGCCGCCCATCAGCGTGCCGTCGCGCAGGACGATCCCGTGGGCGTGGCCGACCCTGCCAAAGAACTCGGGTGCCTTCTTCACGTGGTGGCCCTTCTGCTCGAGCGCCGCGCGCACCTTCGCCGGCACGCGGTCCTCGAGATGGATCGCGTCCGCCGGGTCGTCGGGCAGGAACGCGCCGACTAAAAAGCGAGGCCGCTCGATCGCCTCCTGGATGTCCATGCCGTAGTCGAGGACGTTCGTGATCACCTGGACGTGGAACATCGCCTGTCCGTTCCCTCCCATCGTCGCAAAGCCGAGCACGGGCCGGCTGTCGCGCGTCACGATCGAGGCGATCAGGGTGTGGAAGGGGCGCGTCCCCGGCGCGAATGCGGCGGGGTGGGACGGCTCGAGGCTGAAGTGGCGGCCGCGGTTCTGGAGCGTCACGCCCGTTGCGGGCACGACCACGCCCGAGCCAAAGCCGTTGAACAGACTCTGGATGACGCTGATGAGG
>JBGPIS010000041.1:0-11153 GCA_041484965.1 Methylomirabilia bacterium | reverse complement strand
TCGTACATGTTCGTCACGGGCCCCGACGTGATCCGCTCCGTGACGCACGAGAACGTGTCCGCCGAGGAGCTCGGCGGCGCGACGACCCACGGGACCATTTCAGGCGTGGCGCACTTCGTCGCCGACAGCGAGGAGGAGTGCCTCGCGCTCATCCGCGAGCTGCTGACCTTCCTGCCGCAGAACAACCTCGAGGACCCGCCGCTGCGCCCGACGCACGACCCGGTCGATCGCCGCGATGAGAGCCTGCAGACGGCCGTGCCCGAGCAGCCGAACAAGCCGTACGACATCAAGGAGATCATCCGGACGGTCCTCGACGACCGGTACTTCTTCGAGGTCCAGGCGGGATACGCGCCGAACCTCGTCATCGGCTTCGGCCGGCTCGGCGGGCGGCCCGTCGGGATCGTGGCCAACCAGCCGGCGCACCTCGCGGGCTGTCTCGACATCAGCGCCTCGCTCAAGGGCGCGCGCTTCGTCCGGTTCTGCGACTGCTTCAACATCCCGCTCGTCACCTTCGAGGACGTGCCGGGCTTCCTGCCGGGGACGGCGCAGGAGTTTGGCGGCATCATCAAGCACGGCGCCAAGCTCCTCTACGCCTTCTGCGAGGCGACGGTGCCGAAGCTCACGGTCATCACGCGCAAGGCCTACGGCGGCGCCTACTGCGTCATGTCGTCCAAGCACATCCGCGGCGACGCGAACTTCGCCTACCCGACGGCCGAGATCGCGGTGATGGGGCCCGACGGCGCCGTGAACATCCTCTACCGGCGCGAGCTGGAGCAGGCGGCGGATTCGGCCGCGTTCCGTGAGGAGAAGACGCGCGAGTACCGCGAGAAGTTCGCCAATCCGTTCGTGGCCGCCGAGCGCGGGTACATCGACGAGGTCATCGAGCCCCGGGACACGCGGGCCCGCCTCTGCGCCGCGCTCGCGCTCGTGCGGACCAAGCGCGACGCGAACCCGCCAAAGAAGCACGGCAACATCCCGCTGTGAGCATGGCCGTGCGCAGCCGCAGCGCGGAGCGCGAGGCAAGCCTATGAAGGAGCCGGCCGTGCGCAGCCGCAGCGCGGAGCGCGAGGCGAGCCCATGAAAGAGCCCGAAACCAGCTGGGGCGCGCCGCTCAAGCCCGTCTACGGGCCGGAGGACGTCGCGGCCGATCGCGCCGCGCTCGCGGCGCCGGGCGAGTTCCCGTTCACCCGCGGCGTCCACCGCGAGATGTACCGGACGCGCCGCTGGACGATGCGGCAGTACGCCGGGTTCGGCTCGGCGGCTGAGACGAACAAGCGCTACCGGTTCCTGCTGGAGCAGGGACAGACGGGGCTCTCGGTCGCCTTCGACCTGCCGACGCAGATGGGCTACGACCCCGACGCGCCCGTGGCGCGCGGCGAGGTGGGCAAGGTGGGCGTCTCCATCGCCTCGCTGGAGGACATGCAGGACCTGTTCGAGGGGATCCCGCTCGACCGCGTCTCGACCTCGATGACGATCAACGCGACCGCGGCCATCCTGTTAGCGCTCTACGTCGCGACCGCGGCGCGCCAGGGCGTCGGCGCGGAACGGCTCGCCGGCACGGTCCAGAACGACATCCTGAAGGAGTACGTCGCGCGGGGCACCTACATCTTCCCGCCCGGCCCGTCCATGCGGCTCATCACCGACACGTTCGCCTTCTGCAAGGACCGCGTGCCGCGCTGGAACACGATCTCGATCTCCGGCTACCACATGCGCGAGGCCGGGTGCACCGCCGTGCAGGAGGTCGCGTTCACGCTCGCGAACGGGGTCGCGTACGTGCAGGCGGCGCTCGACGCGGGCCTCACGATCGACGAGTTTGCGCCGCAGCTCTCGTTCTTCTTCAACGCGCACAATAATCTGATCGAGGAGGTCGCGAAGTTCCGCGCCGCCCGCCGTCTGTGGGCCCACATCATGCGCGACCGCTTCCACGCGAGGGACCCGCGGGCCCAGGCGCTCCGGTTCCACGCGCAGACGGCGGGCAGCATGCTCACCGCCCAGCAGCCCGAGAACAACATCGTCCGGGTCGCCGTGCAGGCGCTCGCCGCCGTGCTCGGCGGCTGCCAGTCGCTGCACACGAACTCGATGGACGAGGCGCTCGCGCTGCCGACCGAGCGGGCGGTCCGGATCGCGCTCCGGACCCAGCAGCTCCTCGCCCACGAGTCGGGCGTGGCCGACATCGTGGATCCGCTGGGCGGCGCGTTCGCGGTCGAGCGGCTCACGGACGAGATCGAGGCGGCGGCAGAGGTCTACGTGCGGAAGATCGACGACCTCGGCGGCGCGGTCGCGGCGATCCCGTTCATGCAGCACGAGATTCAGGACGCCGCCTATCGGTACCAGCGCGAGGTCGAGGACAAGACGCGCATCGTCGTCGGCGTCAACGAGCACCTCACGGACGAGCCGCCGCCCGCAAACCTCTTCCAGGTCGACCCCGCCGTCGGCGGCGCGCTGGCCGAGAGGGTGGCGCGTCATCGCGCGGCGCGCGGGCAGGACGCCGCGCAGCGCGCCCTCGACGCGGTCGAGACGGCGGCGCGCGGTCGCGAGAACCTCGTCGTCCGCCTCGTGGACGCCGTCGAGGCGGGCGTGACGCTCGGCGAGATCTGCGACCGGCTGCGCGGCGTCTTCGGCGTCCACCGGCCGTCGGTCACGTTTTGAGCCGTCTGGCACGGCTCGTCGCCGCCACCCTGGCGCTGGTCCTCCTGGCCTGGCCCGGACCCGCCGCCGCAGGCCTCGCCGACCGCATCGGGGCCACGTTCGTGTCCCTGGCCGACGACTTCGTCAAGACGTTCCAGCCGATCGAGGGGCTCATCGCCGGCGTGGACGGCGATACGCTCTACCTCGACATCGGCGAGGGGCGGGGCGCCTTGGTGGGGCAAGAACTCACGATCTTCCGCAAGGGCGAGGAGTTCGTCCACCCGCTGACCGCCAAGCCGCTCGGCCGATACGAGGAAATCCTCGGGCACGCGCATATCAGCCGCGTGCAGGTGCGCTTCTCGGAAGCGCGGTATGTGCCCGCAGAAGGCACGCCGCGCGCGCGCGTGGACGACGGCGTGCGCATCACCCGCGGCCGGCTGAAGATCGCGATCACGCCGGTGCTCGACCTGACGCAGTCGAAGGCGGACCTCCGGCGCGTGCCCTATCTCCTCGCGACGGTGCTCGAACGCTCGAAGCGCTTCCAGGTCGCCGACCCGCTGACGGTCGGCGAGCTCTTCGCGAATGGCGGGGCCAAGGTGGAAGAGGTGCTGGGCCTGCCCGCGCGCGCGATGCGAATCTCCCGGACGCTCGAGGTGGCGGGCTGGGTGGTCCCCGTGCTCATCGAACGGCGCGGCGTGATCTACCTCGACGCGACGTGGATCTCGGCGGTGACCGGCACGGCGCTGCTCTCGCGCCGCCAGCCGCTCCTGCCGCCGACGGCCGCCGAGGAGCAGCGGTTTCCGTGGGAACCCGGCGCCGAGGAC
Organism: Methylomirabilia bacterium; assembly: GCA_041484965.1. Classification (GTDB taxonomy): domain Bacteria; phylum Methylomirabilota; class Methylomirabilia; order Rokubacteriales; family CSP1-6; genus JBGPIS01. Next base: position 7,701 of record JBGPIS010000041.1, on the reverse strand, counting down.
TGACCCCGCGTCTATGCTATCTTTGACGCGATGAAGCGGCGCCTCGCGTGGTGCCTCGTCCTCGCCCTGATGCTCGCCGGGTGTACGACCGTCAAGCAGGCCCTCGGCGTGCAGGCCCCGGCCGAGCCGTCCATCGAGATCAAGTCCGCGGAGACGCGCTGGCTCCTCATCAAGAATCCGCGGTTCGGCGACGTGGCCAGCGAGCCCGAGTACGTCTGGGTCGAGGACACCAAGATCCCCCTGACTTTCACGACGCTCGTGCGCGGCTCGAGCGCGATCATCGCGTCGCCGGAGATCGTCGCGAAGTACGGCTCGCCGCCGGGCGGCGGCAAGATCAGCGCGCGCCAGGGCGTCCCGTACGCGACGGCGTCCGCTGAGCCGCCCCGCGCGGCGCCGCCGCCCGCGCGAGTCGCGGGCGCGCGAGACGGCGCCGCCGGAGTCCCGGAATCGCCCAGGCGCGGCATCGTCGTGTACGTGGACACCACGCGCATCGTGGTCGACCTCACGGCGGTCGACGGCGTCCGGCCCGGAGCCCTTCTGAGCCTGCGGCGCGACAAGATCTCGATCGTCCACCCGGTGACGGGCGAGGTGCTCGGCGAGCTCGACGAGGAGGTCGCGACGGCGCGCGTGACCGAGACGCGGGAGCGATTCTCGGTCGCCGACGTGCAGACGATGATTTCGGGCGGGCAGGTCAGGATCAAGGACCGCGTCGTCGTCAAATAGCGCCGCCGCGTGCCCACCCCCACTCTCGAACGGGTCTTGAAGGAGCGCGTCACCGGGCTGCTCGGCGAGGACCTCGAGGCCGTCGAGACGGAGATCCGCCGCGAGCTCGACTCCTCCGTCGCGCTGATCCGGGAGATGGGCGGCTACATCGCCGGCGCGGGCGGCAAACGGCTCCGGCCGATCCTCCTGCTCCTGGCCGCGCGCCTGGCCGGCTACCGCGGGCCACGCGGGGTGCGCCTCGCGTGCGTCGTCGAGCTCCTCCACACGGCGACACTCATCCACGACGACGTGGTGGACCAGGCGCCGCTGCGCCGGGGCCGGCCGTCGGCGAACGCCCAGTGGGGCGACGACGCCTCCGTGCTCGTCGGCGACCACCTCTACTCCAAATCGTTCGCGATGCTCGTGCGCGACAACGATCGCGCGGTGATGGACACGCTCGCGCGCTCGACCCTCTCCATGACGGAGGCGGAGGTCTTCCAGCTCGAGCTCAAGCGCAGCGGGGGCACGTCGGAGGCCGACTACCTGCGCATCATCACCCAGAAGACGGCCTCGTTCATCTCCGCCTGCTGCCGGATCGGCGCCCTGCTCGGCGGGAGCCCGCCCCGGCAGGTCGAGGCGCTGACCCGCTACGGTCTCGACATCGGCGTGGCCTTCCAGATCTCCGACGACGCGCTCGATTTCGTCGCCGACCAGGACCGCCTCGGCAAGGCGATCGGCGCCGACCTGCGCGAGGGCAAGCGGACCCTTCCCCTGATCGCGATGCTCGAGCGCGCGCGCCCCGCCGACCTCGAGCGCGTCCGCGCGCTGCTCCGCCGCCGCGCGCTCGAGCCCGCCGAGCTGGAGGAGATCCGCCGGCTGGTGCTCGAGCACAAGGGCGCGGAGTACGCCCGCGCGCGGGCCCACGCCTACGCGCAGGCGGCGAAGGCCGACCTGGAGGTGTTCCCGCCGTCCGAGGAGCGGGAGACGCTCGCGCTCGTCGCGGATTTCGTCGTGGACCGCGACCGCTGATGGCCGTCAACGGCGCCGGGACCGATTGGTCGCAATCGTCACGCTGACGACCGACTTCGGGGCCCGCGACGCCTACGTTGCGGAGATGAAGGGCGCGATCCTGGGGATCGCGCGGGCGGCGCGGCAGGCGATCCAGCTGGTCGACGTGACCCACGAGGTGGCGCGGCACGACGTCCTCGAGGGCGCGCTCGCCCTCGAGGCGGCGGCGCCGTTCTTCCCGCCCGGCACCGTCCACGCGGCGGTCGTCGATCCCGGCGTCGGCACGGCGCGGCGCGGCTTGGCGGTGGTCGCGCAGGGCCAGGTGTTCGTCGGTCCCGACAACGGGCTCTTCACGCCCTTCCTCAGCGGGGCGAACTGGATGGCATTCGAGCTCGCCGCCGCCGAGTACCGCCTCCCCGTCGTCAGCCGCACCTTCCACGGGCGTGACGTGTTCGCGCCCGCGGCGGCGCACCTGGCGTCAGGCGTGGCGCCCGCGCGGCTCGGCCCGCCGGTGCGCGACCCCGTGCGTCTGGCGTGGCCGGAGGCGCGGGCGACCGCCGGACGGGTGGCGGGCGCGGTCGTCCACGTGGATAGATTCGGCAATCTGGTGACGTCGATCCGCGGCGGTTCGCTGGAAGCGCTCGGGTCGGACGCGGCGGTCAGCGTCGCCGGCCGCGCGTTGGCGCTCGTCGGGACTTACGGCGAGCTCAGGCCGGGACGCGCCGGCGCGCTCGTGGGCGCGGGCGGCCGCCTCGAGATCGCGGTGCGGGAGGGGAGCGCCGCGGCGACGCTCCGCGCACGCCGCGGAACGGCCGTCGTCGTCAGTCGGACGATGCGGACGAAGGCGGCGAGGCCGGTGAAGCCGGCGCGGGGGCGCTCGTAGTGCTCTTCGTGGCCCCCTCGTCTTTGGTCTCAGTCTTCTCGGTCTTCTCCTTCTTCTCGGTCTTTTGGCCCTCGGCGTTCTTGCCGTCGCCGCTGGTCGAGGACTTCTCGGACGCCCGAGCCTTCTTGCGCGACTCGGACGGGTAGTCGGTGACGTACCAGCCTTCGCCCTTCAGGATGAACGGCGCGGCAGAGAGCAGCCGTCGCACCCGGCCGCGGCAGACGTCGCACGTCGTCAGCGGGGGCTCGGAGATCCGCTGGCGGATCTCGAAGACGCGGCCGCACTTGTCGCATTGGTATTCGTAGGTGGGCACGTCGAGCAGGCTACATGTGGAGGACTGAAGGTGTCAAGAACACGCGCATTTAGCGTCGCGTTGATCGGCGTCCTGTTGCTGTCCGGCTGCGCCTCCTCGCGGCAGGCCACTGAGGTGGAGCGCATCCGGGCTCAGGCGGCTCACGAGCGCGGGCTCCGCGCCCTCGCCGAGCGGCAGCGGGGCGAGGCGCTCCAAGCGCTCCAGGAAGCCGTCGCCATCGACCCCACGGTCGCGCGCTATCGCGACAGCCTCGGGCTCCTGCTCCTCGATCTCGGCCAGGCGGACCAGGCCCTCGACCAGTTCAGGAAGGCCGCCGAGGTCGAGCCCAAGTTCGCCGACGCGCACTTCCACGTGGGCACGAGTCTCGCCGAGCTCCAGCGCTGGGAGGAGGCCGTGCAGAGCTACCGGACGGCACTTGCCCTCCCGACGCTCACGGTGCCGGACTTTGCCCACCAGAACCTCGGGCTCGCGCTCTACCACCTCAAACGCTACCAGGAGGCCGAGCAGGCTCTCAGGTTCGCGATCAGCCTCGATCCCGAGATGCAGGCGGCCTACTACAACCTCGGCCTCGTCCTGGTGGCCAGGGACAGGAAGGAGGAGGCCAAGGCGGCCTTCCGCCAGGCCCGCAAACTCGGCCCGGACTCGCCCCTCGGACAGGCCGCCCGGGACCGGTTGAAAGACCTGGGCGAGGCGAGCTAAGCGCCAGATTCTTCTTGACCTTCGAGGGGCCCTGCGGTAGAAAGAACGCGGTGCTGGCAGTGTGTCTTGTAACTGTTGGTGATGTCGGTAGAAACGGATCGAGAGGGTCACATCGTTGCTCACCACATTTGAGGAGGCGGTAATGAGGAAATTCCTCGTCGTTACCCTGTTCGCAGTCGCCTTCCTCGGGATGCTCGCGCCGCCTGTGTTCGCCCAGGCGCCGACCCCGAAGGTGACGATCACCGGGACGTTCGACCAGGTGACGTCGGGCGGCTACAACTTCTACGACGGCAACTACAGCCGCAACGGCGACCGTGAGTGGTACGCCCGCACCCGGTTCCGTCCGGACTTCGAGTTCGCGGTCGGCCGGACCAAGGCCGTGCTCGGCGTCGAGCTCGACCTGAGCTACGGGCAGAGCGGGCAGAACGATGGCGGCTTCCCCGGGAACACCACGGGCGCCTCGACCGCCCACCGGAGCGCCAACGGCGCTCTCGACGTCAACACCGACGTCGGCGGCATGATCGAGATCAAGTGGATCTACACGGAGTTCGACCTGACCGGCAAGGACAGCCTCATGCCGTTCATCCCGGTCCCGACGGTCGCCCGTGCGGGCGGCCAGCCGTTCGCCACCCTCGGCAACTACAAGATCGCGTACGCCAACGGTGACTTCGCCGGCGTCTCGGCGGTCACCACCTTCGCGCCGAACCTCAAGACCAACCTCGCCTACGTGATTGTCGAGGACGAGAACGCAGCCGCCAACAGGGGAGCCATCGGCGCCCCTGTCGCCGCAACTGCCGTTGCGGCCGCCGTCGGGAAGCCGACGCGCGGGAAAGACTATGCGATCATCCTCAGCCCCGAAATCACGCCGATGAAGGGGCTCGACATCAAGCCGCTCTACTCGTACTTCCGCGCCGACGGCCTCACAAACGCCAACACGCGGCGTGCCGCGGCCGACCGGTTCGTGGCGGGCGGCACGACGGCAGCGGCAGGGACGTGGGCCGGCAGCAGCTACATAGCCGGCGATCCCTCGCTGCACGAAAACCGCCATACCCTCGGCGTCGACGCGCGCTGGCGGTCGGGGCCGTTTGGGCTCGATCCGACGGTCTACTACCAGGTGGGTGACCGGCATGTCCAGGCGTTCATTCCTAACACCGCGGCTGGCACCGCGTTCACCGTGGGTCAGCAGAAAACGACGATGAGCGCCTGGCTCTTCGACGCGATCGGCAGCTACCAGGTCGGGCCGTTCCTGCTCGAGGCGCGCGGTATCTATAGCACTGGCAACGACGCCCGCGACAACCTCTCCAGGCGAATCAGTTACTACGAGCCGCTCGACCTGGACTCGAGCTACTACGCGGGCTGGGCGAGTATCCTCGCCCTCGGCATCGACTACTTCAACGGCGGCGGCACGGACAACAACGGCATGGCGGGCAACGTCGGCTATGACCGTTACGGTCGCGCCCAGTTCGGCATTCGCGGCACGTACAACATGACTCCGGCGTTCGCGGTCTACGGGGTCGTCAACCCGACGTGGACGGCCAAGAAGGTCGACACGCACACGGGTCAGGGCGCCGGCGCCGCCGTGCAGAACAGGACGATCATCGACGATAAGAGCTTCGCGGGAGCGAACGCCAGCGAGCAGTCCCGCTACATCGGCACCGAGGCGGACCTCGGCTTCACCTGGAAGTTCGCGCCCAACACGGCGTTCGATCTCGCCGGCGCCTGGCTCTTCGCGGGCAAAGCGCTCGACACGTTCGAGTGTCAGGCCGGTACGGTTGTTGGAACGGTCGGTCCGTGCGGCGCCGGGGCGAACCTCGTGAACAAGCAGGCCCAGGACGCCTGGACGATCGCGTCCCGGATCAGACTCAGCTTCTAGCTCAGCGCGTCACTGCGGGCAGCAGAGCGGGGCATGGGCGGCAACGCCCATGCCCCGTTTCACTTTGCAGTGAAGCCATGCTAGCCTCGGAGCATGCGCGGTAGCCTTCGCACGAATCGTCGCGTGGCGCGCGCGTGGAGCCTCTGCCTCCTGGCCGTCGCGGCGGGCGGCGCGGCCTCAGCCCAGACGCCGGCGCCCACGCTCGGGGTGCTCGTCGACCAGGTCCTGGCACTCTTTCCCAAGGTTGACGGCGATGTCCTCGAAGTCCAGGGCAGCACGCTCACGCTCGCGCTCGGCCGGCGCGACGGCCTGGTCGCGGGCGTCGAGCTGTCGCTCTATCGCGAGGGGCGCGAGCTCCGGCATCCCAAGACCGGCGAGGTCCTCGGGCGCACCGAGCAGGCGCTGGGCCGCGCCGCCGTCAAGCAGGTGTTCGAGACCTACTCGACCGGAACGCTCGTGGACGGCGGCGACGTGCGTCCCGGGGACAAGGCGCGCGTCTCGGCGGGGAAGATCCGGCTGATGCTCCTGCCGTTGTCCGACGGCGTGAAGGACGGTCTGGTGGAAACGGCGACTTACGAGCTGATCGAGGGGCTCGGCCGGACCGGGCGGTTCCAGGTGGCGATGGGGGACGCGGTCAGCGTCTGGCTCGGCCAGCAAGGCGTCAAGCGCCAGGAGGTGCTCGACGGCCGGGGGCTCGCCACGGTCGGAGAGCGGTTCAAGGTCGACAACCTGCTGGTCGTCTCGTTCACGCGCGTCGAGAAGAAGCCGTACATGGACGTGAGGCTCTACACCTTCCCCGGCGCCAACGCTATCCTGACCACCGCGCTCTTCGTGCCCCCGTCGATCAGGGCCGCGCCCAAGGGGGACTTCTCGGCCGGCAAGCCGCGCGACAGCCAAACGCCGAACCAGAAGCGGTCGCTCCTCGCGCGCCTCCTCTCGGGGGACCTCGACGCGGGGACCTACTCGTCCGGCGAGTCGTCGATCCCGCTCGTGGAGATCGCGAAGTTCCCCTTCGTCGTCCTCGGGATGGACGTCGCGGTGTCGCCGCAGGACGGAATTCCTAGAATGGCCGTGACCGACGGCGAGCGCGTCTACCTCTACAAGATCGTGGAGCGGGTCCTCGAGGCCGAGTGGACGTACAGGCCGGACGCGCTGGGGCGGACCTTCAGCGTGCAGCTCGCCGACCTCAACGACGACGGCGTCCTCGACGTCGTGCTGAACCGCTACAGCCCCAACCCGACCGTTCTGCTCCGCTCGATGGTCCTGACCACGCGGGACCGGAAGCCCGCGGTGCTGGCGGAGAACATCGCGGAGATCCTGCTGGCGGTGGACGCCAACGGTGACGGGATCAAGAAGACGCTCTGGGGTCAGCCCTTCATCCAGAAGGGCTTCTTCAAGGCGGGTGACGTGTTGCGCTACCGCTTCAGGAACGGCAAGCTCGTGTCCGACGGGCGCGTGCGCGTTCCCAGCACGTTCCGGGTGACCGGCGCGACGCTCTCCAACATCGCGGGGAAGGGCGTCCGGGCGCTGGCGTACGTGGACGAGCTGAGCCGGTTCAGAGTCGCGGTCGAGACCGAGGACGTCTGGCAGTCGAGCACCCTCGTGGGCGGCGGCGTCCCCAAGCTCGAGGTCCTCACGAACATCGGGCTCGGCGGGCGAAGCTTCCTCTACCAGCCGGAGCCCCTGCCGCTCTCGGTGGATCTCGACGGCGACGGCGTCGAGGAGGTCGTGGTGGCGCAGAATCAGTTCCCGGGCCGGCTCGGCGTCGTGTACAAGGGGCCCGCCGGGTACCGGTTCCAGACGGTGAGCTCGGGCTTCGAGGGCACGGTGACCGCGCTCGGCGCGTTCAGCGGCGACGGCGCTCCGGTTCTCGTCCTCTCCGTGGTCCGCTACTACGGGCTCCTGACCAGCGCCGGCGAGACCCAGATCATCATCACGAACCCCGAGTGATGCGGGCGCGCGCCGGTCTCGGCCGCTGACTCGGGCACCCGATCGCTCGCGCCGCTGCCGATGATCAAGGCCGTCCGCGGGGTCCACGACATCCTGCCGTCGGACTCGGCCACCTGGCAACACGTCGAGTCCACCGCGCGCCGGGTGTTCGAAGCCTACGGCTACCGGGAGATCCGCCTGCCGATCTTCGAGCGGACCGAGCTCTTCGCGCGCGGGATCGGCGAGGTGACCGACATCGTCCAGAAGGAGATGTACACCTTCGAGGACCGGACG
>JBGPIS010000040.1:0-11247 GCA_041484965.1 Methylomirabilia bacterium | reverse complement strand
AGCTCACGCGTGTCGCGTGGGAGTGTCCCCTCGAGGTAGTCCCCGAGCAGCTCGGCGATCTGCCGACACTCGATCGATGAGGGGCTGCTCGAGCCACACTCGGACATCGGCGTCATTATATTCGGATGTTCCGGGGCGTGCGAGGGATTCTGGGACGCGCCGCGGCTGGACGGGGTCCGCGAATCCCCGTATCCTCGGGCCGATGCCGCTCCGCGTCGCGATCCTCGCCCCGTTCGCCTACCCCTCCGTGCGCGGCAACGCGGTCACGGTCGCGCGGATCGTTCGGGGCCTCCGTGAGCGCGGCGTCGAGCTTGCGCTCTGGGACCTCTCCGTGACCCCGGTGGCTCGGGTGGAAGCCGAGGTGGCGGCGTACGCGCCGAGCCTCGTCCACGCCTTCCACGCCTACCACGTCGGGCCCCTCGCGCTCCGCCTCGCGCGCCGCGCCGAGCTGCCGCTGCTGGTGACCCTCACGGGCACCGACGCGAACCACGACCTCTTCGATCCCGAGCGCGCCCCGGTCGTCCGGCGGGTGCTCGAAGGCGCGGCGCGGGTGGCGGTTTTCCACGCGCTCATCGCTGACCGCGTGACCGCCGTCTTGCCCGACCTCCACGGCCGCGTCGCGGTCGTGCCGCAGGCCGTCCACTTCGCGCCCGGCGTGCCGTTCGACCTCGAGGCGCGCTGGCCCGTCCCACGCGGCGCGGTGCTCTTCGTCTTCCCCGGCGGAATCCGCCCGGTGAAAAGGCCGCTCCAGCCGCTCCCGCCGCTCGAGCGCCTCGTCGCGCGCCGGTCCGACATCCGCCTCCTCTACGCCGGGCCCGTCATCGACCCCAACGAGGGGGAGGCGCTCCTCGGGGCCCTCGCGGAGCGGCCCTGGGCCCGCCACCTCGGCGCCGTGCCACACGCGCAGATGGCCTCACTGCTCGCGCGCGCCGACGTCGTCCTGAACTGCTCGGTCTCCGAGGGCGGCATGGCCAACTCGGTCCTCGAGGCGCTGGCGCTCGGCCGCGCGGTGCTCGCCTCCGACGTCGAGGGCAACCGCTCGCTGATCGAGAACGGTGTCACGGGGCTCCTCTTCCGGGACGCGCGCGACTTCGAGGCGAAGGCGGAGCTCCTCGCGTCGGATCCCGCGCTGCGCGGGCGGCTGGGCGCCTCGGGGCGGGAGCTCGTCGAGCAGCGCTACCCGCGCGCCCGCGAGATCGACGGCTACCTCGACGTGTACCGGCGGCTCTCGCCCGTGTCCGCGTGACCTCGCGCGCGCGGCCTTCGCGTGGCTTGCCGCGTGAGTGGGCAGGCTGTCCGGGTGTCGCCCGAATGACAGGCGGCACGCGCGTCGGGCGCCGCCGGGCCTGAGCATCGCGTCAACGGCAGCGGCCACTTGCTCACCGCGCCGGAAGGCGGGAATGGCGCCTGCCTTGCAACTCGGATCGGGTAGTATGAGAGGCAAGTCGAGCGCCGGCCCGGCGGCCGACTGCGCGGCTTGACGCCTCCATAATAATGGCGTCGTAAGCATGGCCCATGAGAGGGGACCTCGATGAGTCAGGACGCCCGGGTCCGGGAGTTCGTCACCGCGTTCGAGGGGCTGCGCGCCGAGGTCGAGAAGGTCATCGTCGGCCATCGCGAGATCATCACCCACGTCCTCACGGGGCTGCTCGCCGGCGGCCACGTGCTCCTCGAAGGCGTGCCCGGCCTCGGCAAGACGCTCCTCGTCAAGACGCTCGCCGAGGGCCTCGAGCTGTCGTTCTCGCGGATCCAGTTCACGCCCGATCTCATGCCCGCCGACATCATCGGCACGAACATGATCGTGGAGGACGCCGAGGGACGGAAACACTTCGAATTCCAGCACGGACCGATCTTCGCCCACATCCTGCTCGCCGACGAGGTCAACCGCGCCACGCCGAAGACGCAGTCGGCGCTCCTCGAGGGGATGCAGGAGGGGTCGGTCACGGTCGGTGGCGCCTCACGCCCGCTGCCCGCGCCGTTCTTCGTCCTCGCGACCCAGAACCCCATCGAGATGGAGGGCACGTATCCCTTGCCCGAAGCCCAGCTCGACCGGTTCCTCTTCAAGCTCCGCGTCCGTTACCCAGCGATCGACGAGCTCAACGCGATCATCGATCGCACCACCGTGTCGCGGCAGGTGACGGTGCGCCGCGTGATGAACGGGCCGACGGTGCTGGGCTTCCGGGAGCTGATCCGCGAGGTGCCGATCGCGTCGCACGTCCGCGACTTCGTCTCGACGATCGTCATGGCCACGCATCCATCCTGGGATGGCTCGCCCGAGGTCACGCGCCGCTTCGTCCGCTACGGGGCGAGCCCGCGGGGCGCCCAGGCGCTCGTGCTGGGCGGGAAGGTCCGGGCGCTCGCCGAGGGCCGCTTCAACGTGAGCGTGGATGACATCAAGGCGCTGGCCGCGCCCGCGCTGCGCCATCGCATCATCCTGAACTTCGAGGGCGAGGCCGAGGGCGTGAACACTGACACCCTCATCGGCCAGGTTGTGGAGGCCGCCGAGACGATCATGGTCCAGGGCAAGGAACCCTTTCTCCGCTAGTCGCGGGAGGACCTGATGGCCCATCCGCAGGCGATCGACGTCCTCGTTCGGCGCATCACGCGCCAGGTCCGGCGGCGCCGCGCCGAGCACCACGCCCTCCGGGGCGCGTTCTGGGCCGCACTCGCGGTCGCCGTCCTGCTGGCCGGCAAGGGCGCGCTCGGGTCCCTCGCGATCGGCCCGGCCCTGGGGCTCGTGGCGGCGGGCGCGCTGGCGGGCGCCCTGCGCGGCTTCGCCCGGCGCGTGCCGGCCGCGGACGCGGCGCGGGTCGCGGACCGCGCCTTCGAGCTCGACGATCGCGTGGCGACCGCGCTCGAGTGGGCCGAGCGGCCCGACCGCACCCCGCTCGTGGACGTTCTCGTCACCGACACCGTGGCGCGGGTCGAGGCTCTCGAGTCGCGCCAGGTCGTCCGCCGCGTGTGGCCGCGGGAGGCGCGCTGGCTGCCGGTCCCTGTGCTGGCGGTGCTGGTGCTGGCGCTGGCCCCGCCGATCCCGCTGCCCTCGGGCAGGCTCCCCGATTTCCTGCCGAGCAGCGAGCAGGAGCAGGCCGAGGAGCGGACCCAGTCGGCAATGCTGGAGGAGCGCTCGCGGCCGCTCGCGAAGGACCCGCTCAAACGTTCGACGCTTCAGGAGCGCGATTTCGCGCAGCGCGCGGCGGGGGCGGGCGGCGCCAGGGCCGGCGATCTCTCGGCGATCTTCAAGGACACCGCGCTCTCGGGAGCGCGGCCCGACTTCAACAGCTTTCTGAAGAAGGCCGATGAGCGCCTCAAGCTCCTCGAGCAGGCGGACCGGCTGCCGGATCTCCAATCGGACTTCACGAACACCCAGTACAAGATGGTGTTCCGCAAGTCGAAGGCGCTCACGGGCAGGCTCAGTCCAGACATCTCGCCCCAGAAGCTCCGCGAGCTCCTCGAGGAGATGGAGCGCCTCGGCCGTAAGGGCGGCAACTGGAGCGGCGACGCGTCCGAGGGGATGGAGGCGCTCGAGGGGGGTCAGCCGGACCGGGCGCTCGAGGCGATGCAGCGCGCCCTCGACAAGATGCGCGCGCAAGAGGAGGCGCAGCGTTCGGGTAAGAACCTGCGCGGCGGCCGCGAGAACGAGCGTGGCGGTGCGCGGGGTCGCGACCGCGGCCGCGGCGGCGAGGGGACCGGCCCCGAGGACCAGGACTTCGGCGATGGCGAAGGCCTCCTGCCGGGCAGGGGCAAGAGCGGTGCGCCCAGGGGCGACGCGACCTCGCGGCTGCGTGGCAATCCCTTCGACGTCGGCGTCGAGGGCGAGTCGCGCCGCGGAAGGAAGGATGGGTACGACACGAACCTGAGCGGACGCGCCGGCGCGATGCCCTCGCGCCTGCAGTACCTCGGCGTCATCGGCCAGTACCGCAAGATGATGGAGGACGCGATCACGCGCGAGCAGGTGCCCCGCGACTTCCACGCGCAGATCAAGGACTACTTCCAGGCCCTCGACGAACGCTAGCCGATGCCCGCGACGCGCGACGCGCTGCTCTCCTCGGAGTTCCTGGCGCAACTGGAGCGCCTGGCGCTCTTCTCGCGTCGCGCGTTCCGCGGCCGGGTGAAGGGCGAGCGGCGGAGCCCGCGGCGGGGCCACAGCGTGGAGTTCTGCGACTACCGCGGCTATGGCGTCGGCGACGACCTCCGATACGTCGATTGGAACATCTACGGCCGGCTCGACCGCCTCCACGTCAAGCTCTTCGTGGAGGAGGAAGACCTCTGCCTCCACCTGCTCCTGGACGCGTCGGCGTCCATGGACTTCGGCGCGCCCACAAAGCTCCAGTACGGGGCGCGCCTGGCGGCCGCGCTCGGCTTCATCGGGCTCGTGAACAACGAGCGCGTCGGCGTCGGCGTGCTGCGCGAGCGAGTCGCGGAGGGTTGGCCGCCGACGCGGGGGCGGAACCAGGTCGTGAACCTCCTCGACTTCCTCGGCCGGGTGGAGGCGGTTGGCGGGACCCGGATCAACGAAGGGCTCCAGAACTACACGATGCGGGCGCGGGAGCCGGGGCTCGCCGTCGTGATCTCCGACCTGCTCGATCCCGGCGGGTACGAGGCGGGCGTGCGGGCGCTGCTCGAGCGGCGCTTCGAGGTCCACCTGATCCACGTGCTGACGCCCGAGGAGATGGATCCCGGGCTCGCGGGCGACCTCCGCCTCGTCGACAGCGAGACCGGCGAGACGCGTGAGCTCTCCGTGGACGGCGGTGCGATCCGCGCCTACCGGCGGCGGCTCGTCGAGTTCCTCGAGCGCGCCGAGACGTTCGCCCGGATGCAGGAGATCGGCTACCACCGCGTCACCGTGGACACGTCCGTGGAGGAGTTCGTGCTGTCGCAGATCCGGGGTCGCCTGCTCGTATGAGCTTCCTTTCGCCGCTCGCGCTCGCGCTGTTCGCGCTGGCGCTCCCGCTCGTCCTCCTCTACTTCCTGAAGGTCCGTCGCCGCGAGCGCCGGGTGTCGAGCCTGCTCCTCTGGGACCCGTCGCTCCGCGACCGGGAGGCCTCGGCCTTCTTCCAGCGCCTGCAGCGCGACCCGCTCCTGGTTCTCCAGCTCCTGGCGCTGTTGGCGCTGTCGCTCGCGCTCGCGCGGCCCGCCGTCACGATCATGGGAGACGGCGCCCGCAAGGTCGTCGTCGTCCTCGACACCTCTGCGTCGATGAAGGCACGCGACGTGTCGCCCTCGCGGTTCGAGGTCGCCCGGTCCGAGGCCGCGCAGCTCGTGCGCCGGCTGAGCGAGGGCGCCGAGGTGATGGTGATCGAGGCGGGGGTGCAGCCCAAGGTCACCGCGGCGCTCGGGCGGGACCGCGAGGGGGCGCTGGCCGCGATCCGCGCGGCGAAGGCCCGCGATCTCCCGAACCAGCTCACCGAGGCGGTCCGCACCGCGCGCGCGCTCGTCGCGACCGACCCGCGTGCCGAGATCCACGTGTTCACCGACGGCGCCTTTACGCTCGCGCCGGGCCCCGACGCGACCGACCCGCGCGTGCGGTGGATCGGCGTGGGGCAGCGGAGCCGAAACGTCGGCATCACGAACCTCTCGATCCGGAAGAACTACTTCGGCTCCTTCGACTTCCAGGCGTTCGTCTCACTCGTGAACTACTCGTCGGAGCCTCGGGCGTTCACCTTCACCCTCGAGCTCGACGGCGAGCGGATCGCCGCGAAGGAGGTCACGCTCGAGCCGAGCGTGCGCCGCTCCGTCGTCGTGCCGTTCAGCCACAGCGGGGGCGGCACGGTCGTGGCTCGGCTCCAGATCGACGACGACCTCGCCGTGGACGATATCGCGTACGCCGTGCTGCCACCGCCACGGAAGATCAACGTTCTGCTCGTGAGCCCTGGCAACCTGTTCCTCGAGAAGGTCCTCAAGACCGACCCGCAGGTGTCGCTCGACGTGCGCTCGCCCGAGCAGTACCCGGGCGGCATGGCCGAGGCCGACGTCGTGGTTCTCGACTCCGTCACGCCACCGCGCGTAGGGCCCGGACGGTTCGTCTTCGTCAACTCGGTACCGCCCGACGTCCCGCTCGAGGTGCTCGGCAAGATCGAGCGGCCGACGATCCTGGATTGGGACCGGGCGCACCCGGTGATGCGCCACGTCGAGTTCGCGAAGGTCGTCATCGAGGACGCGATGCGCGTCCGGCCGCTGGCCGCGGGCCGGCCGCTCGTCGAGGCCGTCGGCGGCCCGCTGATCTACGCCCTCGAGGAGCCCGACCGGAAGGCGATCTTCATCGGCTTCGACCTGTTCAAGACCGACCTGCCGCTCAGGATCGCGTTTCCGCTGATTCTGTCGAACGGCCTGCGCTGGCTCCACCCGGCCGGTCTCGACCAGTCGAGCCTCCAGCTCGCAGCGGGGCAGCCGATTCTGCTCCCGGTCGCCCACGGTGTGACGAGCGTCACCGTCACCACGCCGGGCGGCCGCACGGTGAAAGCGGCCGTTACCCGCGGCGTCGTGAGCTTTACCGAGACCGACGAGGTCGGCATCTACTCGCTCGCCACGGCGCGGGGCGAGACGCGTGTGGCGGTGAACCTGATGGACGCGGACGAGTCGAACCTGGAGCCGCGGCCCTTACCCGTTGCGTCCGAGCCCGCGGCCGTGGCGCCCGCGCCGGTGCCGATCCAGCGCGAGTTCTGGCCGCTCTTCGTCCTCATCGCGGCGGCCCTGCTCGCCGCCGAGGGGCTTCTCTACTGGCGCCGCCAGAGCGCCGGGCATCTCAGCGTGCCCACGTCGACCGGCGACCGGTGGGCGCTCGCGCTGCGCGGTGCGCTCGTCGCCGTCCTGGTCCTGACCCTGCTCCGTCCGGTGCTGCCGCGCTGGGTGGACCGAATGAACGTCGTGTTTCTGCTCGACCTCTCCGATAGCGTGAGCCTCGCCAGCCGCGAGCGCGCCTACCGCTTCGTCGCGGAGGCCGCGCGGTCCATGAAGAGCGGCGACCGGCACAGCGTGATCGTTTTCGGCGAGTCGGCGGTCGTCGATCAGCCGCTCGCCGCGAAGCCGACCATCGACCGGCCAAAGGCGCAGGTGGACGGGCGCGGGACCAACATCTTCCAGGCGATCCAGCTGGCCCTCGCGATGCTGCCGCCGGGCCACGCGAACCGCATCGTGATGCTGACCGACGGCCGGCAGAACGCGGGCAACGCCCTCTCCGGGGCGCAGGCCGCCAAGGACGCGGGCGCGGATCTCTATTACGTCGCGGCGCCGCTGACCTTCACCCAGGAGGTCGTCGCCGAGGCGATGGTGCTTCCGCGGGAGGTCAAGTACGGCGAGCCGTTCCAGGCGAAGGTGGTGGCCTGGAGCCAGCGGGACACCCAGGGGCGGCTCTCGCTCTTTCGGAACGGCGAGTTCCTCGGCTCGCAGGTGGTCCGCCTGAGCGCCGGCAAGAACGCGTTCAGCTACCGCCAGGCGCTCGACACGAGTGGCGTCCACGTCTACCAGGCGGCCCTCGAGGTGGACGGCGACACCATCGAGGACAACAACCGCGTGGTCGGCACGGTGGTCGTGCGCGGCCGGCCACAGGTCTTGCTGGCGGACAAGGACAAGAGCCACGCGCAGTCGCTCGCCGGCGCGCTCCGCTCCCAGAACATCGAGGTGACGCTCGTCGAGCCCCCGGCGATCCCGACCGAGCTCGCCGGCCTCCAGAAATACGATGGCGTCGTGCTCTCGAACGTCTCCTCGCTCAAGCTCACGCGGCAGCAGATGGGGAACATCCGCGACTATGTGCGCGACCACGGCGGCGGCCTCCTGATGATCGGGGGCGATGAGAGCTTCGGTCTCGGCGGCTACTACCGGACGCCCATCGAGGAGGCGCTCCCGGTCACGATGGAGGTCAAGCAGAAGGTCGAGATCCCGAGCCTCGCCGTCGTGCTATCGATCGACCGCTCTGGCTCCATGGCCATGTCCACCGACGAAAAGGTCACGAAGCTCGACCTCGCCAAGGAGGCCGCGCACCTCGTCGTGGACCTCCTCGACGAGCGCAACGAGGTCGGTGTCATGAGCTGGGACACGGAGTTTCTCTGGGACGCTCCGGTCCGCCCCGCCAAGGACAAGCAGGCGATCCACCACGCGATCGCCACCATCAAGGCCGGTGGCGGCACGGACGGGTACCCGGCGCTCAAGGAATCGTACACGGTCCTCTTCGAGCGCCCGGCGCTCCTCAAGCACGTCATCTTCCTCTCCGACGGGCAAATGACGCGCGGCGACTTCCAAGGGCTGCTCCGCCGGATGGCGAAGGACAAGATCACCGTGTCCACCGTCGCGATCGGCAAGGACGCGGACGTCCAGCTCATGGTGGACATCGCCAAGTGGGGGAAGGGGCGTTTCTACTACACCGAGGACTCGCAGACGATTCCCCGCATCTTCACGCTCGAAACGCAGCTCGCCTCGAAGGCGTCGCTCATCGAACAGCCGTTCAAGCCGCAGCTCACGGCGCCCAACCACGAGGCGATGCAGGAGATCGACTGGAAGAACGTGCCGCCGCTCGGCGGTTACGTCGCGACCACGCTGAAATCCACGGCCGAGCTCGCGCTGATGAGCCACCAGGAGGACCCGGTGCTCGCGACGTGGCGGTACGGGCTCGGGCGGGCGGCCGCCTTCACGTCCGACGCCGCGGCCAAGTGGGCGGTCCTCTGGCTCCGGTGGCGGGACTTCAACAAGTTCTGGTCGCAGCTCGTGCGCTGGACGCTCCGGAGCGGCTCCCGCAGCGACACGGTGGCGATCGTCGAGCGGCGCGACAACGTGGGCGAGATCACCGTGGACGCCGTGGACGCGAAGGGCGAGTTCATCAACTTCCTCGACTCCCAGGTCGGCGTGGTGGCGCCCAACCGCGAGCGGACGGTCATCGACCTCGAGCAGGTCGGCCCGGGGCGTTACCGCGGGCGGTTCCCTGCCTCCCAGGAGGGCGTGTACCTCGTCGGGACGGCGCAGCGGCGCGGCGACCGCGTGATCGGCTCGCAGCTCGCCGGGCTGGTGGTACCGTACGCGCAGGAGCTACGCGACCTCGGGGTGGACGAGACGCTTCTCCGTGAGCTGGCGGAGCTGACGGGCGGGGCGGCGCTCGAGGCGCCGCGCGAGGCGTTCCTCAGGTCGCGGCGGCAGTCGCGCATAGCAGTCGAGATCTGGCCGTGGCTCGTCGGGTTCGTGGCCGTCGCGCTGATCCCGGAGATCGCGCTGCGGCGGCTCGGCCCCGGCGCGATGGGCTGGCTTGTGGCGGCCGTGCGGCGGCGGCTCGGACGGAAGGAGGTCCCGTGATGTGTGGACTCGGACGGCGGTGCCGAGTTAGGGCGCTCGTGCTCGCGGGTCTCGTGGCGCTCGTGGTTCCGGGGGCTGCTCACGCCAGCGTCAAGCCGCGCGCCGTTGTCATCCTGCCGTTCGACGCGTCGGCGCTCGGGCCCGAGGAGCAGTGGCTCGGCGAGGGGGTTGCGCAGGTGCTCTTGCTCGGCCTCGGCCAGCACGCGGCGTTCGTCCAGATCGATCGCGCCCGGGTGCACGCATCCGGTCGGCCGGAGGTCTGGAGCGAGGCGCTGGTGCGGGAGGCTGCGCGCGGCGTGCGCGCCGAGGCCGCGGTGTTCGGGAAGATCGAGCGACGCGGCGACGACTTCGTCGTCCAGGGGCGGTTGCTCGAATTGAAGGGCGCCGGGAGCGACACGACGGCACTCGAGCCCGTCGTGGCGCCGGAGGGCGAGCTGCTCGCCCGGCTCGCCGCGCTGCCCGTCGCCTACGCCCGGACGCTCCGTGTCCCGCTGACGGAGGCCGAGGTCGCGCGCATCGACCGCGCCTCGCGGCCGACGAAGTCGCTCCGCGCCTTCGAGCTCTTCGCGCGCAGCCAGATGGCCACGCAGCGCGGCAACCAGGAGGGGAACGAGGCCGCGGTCGACCTGCTCGCGCGCGCCATCGAGGCCGACCCGAACTTCGTCGTCGCGCAGTACACGCTCGGGTCGGTCCACCAGTCGCTCGGCAACCGCTGGAAGGCGGCGGCGCAGTTCCGCGCCGCGACACAGCTCGACGCCGCGTATCCGGAGCCCTTCAAGGCGCTCGGCGACCTGTTCCTGGCGGCGCCGCGCCGCCTCTTCGACCAGGCGGTGGAGGCGTACACCAAGGCGATCGAGCTGCGCCCGTTCTATGCCGACGCCTACGTGGGGCTCGGCGACGCGCGCGCGGCGAAGGGCGAGGTGGACGGCGCCGTCGCCTCGTACCAGAAGGCGCTCGTCTTCAATCCGGTCAACCCCAAGGTGCACATGAGCCTCGGCAAGATCTACTACGCCGAGAAGGGGCTCTACTACGAGTCCGTCACCGCCTACAAGCGCGCGATCGACCTCGACCCGCAGCTGGTCGAGGCGCGGATGGGGCTCGGCGAGGTGTACGAGGAGAAGGGGCTCTACAAGGAGGCCATCGAGGAGTACAAGCGCGTCATCGAGGTTGACGAGAAGCACACGGGCGCGCTCTACAACCTGGCGCTCGTCTACGAGAAGGTGGACCCCCGTGAGGCGGTCGCCCAGTGGGAACGCTACATCCAGCTGGCCTCGGCGCTGCAGTCCGAAAAAGACTGGGTGGACGTCGCCCGCCAGCACCTGAAGAAGCTGAAGGGCCAGATCAAGAACTAGCCAGGAGCACCTGGAGCTTCGCCCGGTCGAAGCCGACCACGACCTGGTCGTCCACGACGATCACCGGGATCGCCATCCGTCCCGTCAGCCTCACCAGCTCTTCGCGCCCCTCGGCGTTCTCCGCCACGTTGATGTCCTGGAACGCCACGCCCTGAGACGAAAGAAACTCTTTCGCCGCTTTGCAGGGCCCTCAGGTCGGGCTCGAATAGACGGTCACGACATGGGTGCTCATGGCGCCTCCACGCTAATCTCTGCCGGCTCCGGCGCGGCCACGGGTATCATACTTGGGATGCAGCGACCGCCCGTCGAGTTTCGGAGCCGCCCGTGGACGAGCTGAGGAAGGATCCGACCCGAAGCCACTGGGTGCTGATCCGCCCCAAAGCAAAGCCCCCGTTCGCGAGCGACTGTCCCTACTGTCCCGGGGCGGAGCACCTCAGCCCGCCCGAGATTGCCGCCTACCGCAAAGAGGGCTCGGCGCCGAACGGCCCCGGCTGGACCGTCCGCGTGGTGCCCGAGGGCGACGCGTACTTCCGCATCGAGTGGGAGCTCGTGCGCGAGGGCGTGGGCATGTTCGACACGATCACGCCGCGCGGCGCCTCCGAGCTGATCCTCGAGT
>JBGPIS010000039.1:0-11339 GCA_041484965.1 Methylomirabilia bacterium | reverse complement strand
CGAAATCGGGGTGCTGGGGCTCGAACGAGACCATTGTCACGCCTCCCTAGAGAGCATCGCCTTGAAGCCGCGATCGATCGCGACATCCACGTGTGACGGCGCGGCATGCGCGAGGCACGCCGCCAGCACGTCGCGCAGGTCGCCGGGCTTCTCGACGCGCTCGGCCCTCACGCCGAGCGCCCGCGCCAGGCCCGGGTAGTCGACCTCGGGGTCCACGAGGTCCATCCCCGGATAGATCCCGCGCTTGGCGGAGGCGAGGTCCAGGCTCAGCATCCCGGACTTCAAGATCGCGTAGGAGCTGTTGTTCGGCACGACGTAGGTGATCGGCAGACGGTAGTGGGCGGCCGTCCACAAGGACTGAGGCGAGTACATGACCGAGCCGTCGCCGATCGTCGCGACCACTCTGCGTCCGGGTGACGCGAGCTGGACGCCGATCGCCGCCCCCATCCCCCAGCCGAGCGTGCCCGTCTTCGAGCCGTAGAACGACCCCGGTGTCGCAAAGGGCATGTAGCGCAGCACGAACGGTAGCGACGTCGCCGACTCGTCTACGATCACGGCGTCCGCCGGCAGCAGCGCCGCCAGGGTCGCCATCAGGTACGCCTGGCCGATCGGCGTGCGCTGGGCCTCGGCCTCCGCCACCGCCTTGACGCGCCCCATCAGCTCCCCGCGCGTCTTGCCGAGCTTCTCCACCCGCTCCGCCGCCGCGTTGCGCTGCGCGTCCGTCTGCCTCGCGGCGAGCGCGTGCGTGAGCTCCGCCAGTGTCTCGCGCGGATCGGCGACGATACCGAGCGTGACGGGATAGCTCCGGCCGATCTCCCACGCGTCGTCGTCCACCTGGACGATCCTGAGACCGCGCGGGAACGGCGTGCCCTCGGTGTGGAGAAACCACGTGAAGACGCTCGCCCCGACGATGAGGAGCGCGTCGGACCCTTCGAGCGCCTTGCGGACACCGCTCGGCGCCGGGAACAACCCTCCCCGCCACAGCGGGTGATTGCCCGGGAAGTTGCTCCGGCGGTACACGGGCTCGCCGTGGACACGCGCGCCGAGCAGCTCGGCCAGCGCCGTGAGCTCGGCGACGGCGCCGGAGCGCGCCACGCCGTCACCCGCGATGATCAGGGGCGCCCTGGCCGAGCCGAGCAGCTCGGCGGCCCGGCCGAGCGCGGCTCCGTCCGGACGCGAGCGCCCCGAGACCTCGCGCGGCCCCTCGCCCCCATCCTCGACGACCGCGCCCATCAGGTCCATCGGCAGCGAGAGGAACACGGGGCCGGTCGGCGGCGTCAGCGCGACCTTGAGCGCGCGCCGGAGCGCCACCGGCCCCTCCTCGGCGCGGCGGATCTCGTAGGACCATTTCGTGAACTGCTCGGCCATCCGGACGAGGTCCGCGGCGAGGATGGGCTGGTCCATGAGAAAGCGCGTATCCTGCTGGCCGGCGGTGACGAGGAGCGGGGTCTTGGCGCGCGCGGCGTTGTGGAGGATCGAGATCCCGTTGGCGAGGCCCGGCGCCACGTGCACGTTGACGACGCCGACCTTCCCCGACGCCTGAGCGTAGCCGTCGGCCGCGGCGACCGCGGTCGCCTCCTGCAGTGAGACGATGTACTCGAGGCCGGAGTCGGGCAGCGCGTCGAGGAACGGGAGCTCCGTCGTGCCCGGGTTCCCGAAGAGGTAGCGTACGCCCGCGGACTTCAAGATCTCCATGAGGACGCCCGCGACCTTCATGACGCGAGGATACTACTTGAACAGGAGGTCGACCAGGAACAGCGACATGGGCGGGTAGTACGTCACGACGAGCGTCACGAGGGCCAGGACGAGCGTGAAGAGCCATCCGGCCTTGAAGACCTCCCAGAAGGGCAGCCCCGCGATCGCCGAGACCGTGAAGAGCACCGTGGCGACGGGCGGCGTCTGCTGGCCCACGCCGAGGTTGATCGTGATGATGATCCCGAAGTGGATCGGGTCGATCCCGAGCTGGCGCACGAGCGGCATCACGATCGGGACGATCAGGATGATCGCCGCCGCGGAGTGCAGGAACATCCCCGCGATGAAGAAGAAGATGTTCAGGAAGAAGAGGACGAGATACTTGTTGTTCGTGGTCTCGAGGATGATCCGCGCGAACTTCTGTGGAATCTGCTCGTTCGTGAGATACCAGCCGAGCACCGCCGAGCAGGCGACGATCATCATGACCATCGCGGTCTGCGAGACCGACTCCTTCAGGATGTCCACGAGGTCGCGGCGACCGAGCTCGCGGTAGATGAAGACGCCGATACCCAGCGCGGCCACCGCGGCCAGCGCCGCGACCTCCGTGGCGGTGGCGATGCCGAGGAAGATCCCGCCGAAGATGACGACCGGGATGACGAGCGCCCAGAAGGCGTCCTTCGTCGCCCGCCCCACCCCGACGAGCGAGAAGGACTGCTCGCGCGGCAGGTCGAACTTGCGCGCGTAGTAGTAGCAGAGCGCGGCCATCGCGGCGCACGCGAAGAAGCCGGGGACGAAGCCGGCGAAGAACATCTTCCCGACGGAGACCTCCGCCATCCAGGCGTAGATGACCATCGGGATCGAGGGCGGGATGAGGATCGCCGCGGAGGCGGCATTGGAGACGACCGCCGCCGCCAGGGTCTTGGGGTACCCGCGCCGCGTCATCGCCGGGATCACGACCTTGCCGATGGCCGCGGCGTCGGCCACGGACGAGCCGGAGATCTCCGATTGGATCATCGTCGCGACCACGGTGGCCATCGCGAGGCCGCCACGGACCCAGCCGATGAGCGCGTGCGCGAGATTGACGAGCCGGAGCGAGATGCCGCCCGTCTCCATGAGGCCGCCCGCCAGGATGAAGAGCGGGATCGCGAGCAGCGGGAAGCTCGAGGCGCCCGAGAAGAGCGTGAGCGGGACGATGGTGAGCGGCGCCACCCCCTTCACCACCAGGAAAAACATCGTCGTCAGCGCGAGCGTCCAGGCGATCGGGACGCTGAGCGCCGTCAGGACCACCACGAGCGTGAGGATCAGCCATTCCATCCGGGCGGCCTATTCGCTGCTGGCGCCCGTCGGCGCGCCGTGGCCGCTGTCGGCCACGTCCTCGCCGCGCAGGAGGCGCCAGAAGCGCGCGAGACTGATCACGAGCATGAGCGCGCCGCTGATCGGGAGCACGCTGTAGATCCAGCTCATGCGCACGGCCTGGATCGAGACCGCGGTGTCCTGGCCGACCGTCTGGACGAGGATCACGCCGTACACGAAGAGGACGCCCTGGAAGACGATCGAGCAGCCGGTACTGATCAGCATCATCGTCCGCCGCCCGGCCGAGCCCATCCGCTCGGCGAGGGTGTCGAAGCTGATGTGGCGGTTCCGGTACGTGGCGACCACGGCGCCGTAGAACGAGAGCCACACGAGCAGGTACGACGCGAACTCGTCGTACCAGGAGAGGGAGGCGTCGAGGACGTAGCGGAAGAAGACACCGAGCGTGACGACGGCAACCATGGCCACCATGAGGACCACGGCCCACCACTCGACGACGCCGACCAGACGCGCGACGAAGGTTCTCAGAGGATCAGCGCAGCGACTGGAAGAGCTTCACGAGCTCCGTCCCGCCGGGGACCTCCTTGCCGAACTCCTCGTAGACCGCGGCCGACGCCCGGATGAACGCCTCCTTGTCCGCGTCGTTGACCTTGGCGGTCCCGCTCGCGATCATCTTCTCGAGGAGCTCGCGGTCGAGCCGCTCGCCGGTGGCACGACAGAAGTCGCCGACCTCCAGCGCGAGCTGCTCGATGACCTGGCGCTGGTCGGCCGGCAGCCGCTGCCAGAAGCTCTCGTTCACGACGATATACGACGGGCTGTAGACGTGCCCGGTGAGCGAGATGTACTTCTGCACCTCGTGGAATTTCCCCGACCAGATCTGGGCGAGCGGGTTCTCCTGCCCGTCCATCACGCCCGACTGGAGCGCCGAGTACACCTCGGCGTACGCCATCGGCGACGGGTTGGCGGCGTACGCCTTGAACATCTTCACCCGCCAGATCCCGCTCGGCACGCGGAGCTTGATGCCCTTGAGGTCTTCGGGCTTCGCGACGGGCCGGATGTTGTTGGTCAGGTGGCGGAAGCCATTCTCCCACACGGCGATGACGCGGATCCCCTGCTTGGGCAGGCTGTCGAAGAGCGCCTTCTTCACCTCGGCGCTCTCCGTCACGCGCTTCATGTGGGCGCGACTCACGATGATGTACGGCATCTCGAAGACGCCGAACTTCTGGTCCACCGTGGACATGATCGTGGACGGGATGAACATCTCGGGCGCGCCGACCTTGATGCTCTTGATCATCTGCTCGTCGGTGCCGAGCTGGCTCGAGTGGAAGTGGCGCATCTCCACCTTTCCACGGAGCGCCTCGTTCACCCGCTTGACGTACTCGCTCGCCGCGATGTCGTAGATCGAGCCCGGAAAGCCGACGTGGGCGAGGCGGATCACCTGTTGGGCCGACGCCGGGGCGGCGGCGAGGAGGGCGGCGGCGAGGACGACGAGCAGGATACGCGTCATGGGTGTCAGCTCCCTCTTCATCGAGTTGCTCCTCCGGCCGTCCTCCCGGCTGCCGTCACACTACGGACGGGCGCCCGGCCTGTCAATTCGGCCGCGGCGTCGGCGTCGGCGGCCCGAAGCGCAGGTACGCGGCGTCGATCGCCGCGCGGATCTGGGCAAGCGACTTGCCCTCGGCCTTCATCCGCATCACGTCACGCGTGATGTCGAGGCACAGCTGTCAGGTCGCGGCGTGGCTCGTGAACGTGACCCGACCCGCCGGCTCCCCCTTGACGTAGCAGGAGCGGTTGGACACGTGGCCGAGGCTGCCGCAGCCGCAGGTGCACGGCACCCAGTTGAGCGTGTCCGCGTTGTCGACGGCGAACGCGTAGAGGCGCCGGAGGTCCGCCGTGTCGGCGAAGACCGGGAGCTTGGCGCGCGCCAGCGTCTGGACGTGGTCGCCGAGCGAGTCCACGGTGACCTCCTGGGCGCCCGCGGTCACCCACCACGTGGCGCCTCCCGCGCCCAGGACGAGCACGGCGCCCATCAGAACGAGTCTCCGCTTCATCCGCTCCTCCTCAGCGCGTGTTCCCTGGCGCCGTGCCGCAGCACGCCGCGCCCGGTACGCTCATCGTACTCCGCCAGCGTGAGCAGCTGCCAGGCGGCGGCCCGGCTGAAGCGCGCCTCGAAGGCGCCGCCCTTCACCGCGCAGTACGGGACCTCCCCCGGCCCGATCCGGAGCGTCGCCGGATCCACCGGGTCCTCGGTGCCGTCGTTCAAGAGCGCCACGAACCCGGCGACGCGCCGTTCGAAGCGCGTGACCGCGAACGGGGCATCGGCCACCTCCACGGGGATCCGGACGCGCGTCTGGATGAAATGGCCCTGGGCGTCGCGGCGGAGTCCCGAGCGCAGGTTGGCGAGGACCCCCGGGTGCGTGATCTCCACGTCGTCGTCGAACCAGTCGCCGTTCACGTCGATGCGGAGCTTCGGGAGCTGCCACTGATTGGCCCTCGGCGCCCCCGCACCCGCGACGTTTGGGCCGTCATCCCGCGCGGTCATTGAAACACCAGACTGGCAAACGTCACGACGCCCTGCGGGTCGGGCCACTGGCCGTACTGCCTGAGCGTCCCCCGCCGGCCGCCCAGCGTCCGCAAGAGCATATAGATCGGCGAGAGGCCGCAGATCCGCCGCCGGTCGTCGTCGCGCGCCACCGACTCAAAGAACGCCTCGGCGTCGCCCGCCTCGACGGCGCCGAGCATCTCCCGGTCCTCGCGCCCGATCCGCTCCAGCTCGCCACGCGACACGGGCTCGGGGTCGCCGAAGCGCGGCCCCACGTGGGCCAGGTCCGCGCCGGCGATGAACGCGACGCGACGACCGGAGGCGGCGATCGTCTCGGCCAGCGCGTCGAGGAAGCGGGGGATCCGCGGGTCCTCGTCGGGTCGCTGGCCCCGCGCGAGCGCCTCGTGGGCGAAGCTCGTCAGGACGGGCACGATCTCAACCTCGCGCCGGCCGGCGTAGAGGTAGCGGAGGAAGACGGCCTGGAACTCGATCGAATGCTCCGAGCGGTGGGCGATCTCGGCGCCGAAGCAGTCCTGGCGCGCCCGGGCGGCCAGCGCCTCCACGAAGTCTTGCGCCACGGGCGCGGGCCCGAGGGGGCTCGCGTACCCCTTGCGGGTCAGCGCGAAGGGATGCTCCATCCCCGCGTGGCACGTGCCGAAGACGACGAAGAGGTCGGCGTCGGCCCGCTCGGCGAGGTCGCGGTACGCCCACGCGTACGCGGAGCCGCCACGGTGGAAGTCGATGTGGGGCGCGATCACCGCCCGCACCGCCCCGCCCGACGCGCCGGCGCCGTCGATCGGCCCCGGGCCGGCCGGCGGCGCGAAGAAGCCGTCGAACGCCGCGCGGAGCTCGTCGGGATCGGCCGGATAGGCGCCGCCGGCGTGACTCGCGGGGCGCGCGGGAGCGTCGAGAAATTCCCGGTCCACCACCTCGCGGCGCTCGGCAAAGCGTGGGCTGTCGAGGAAGCCCTGCGCGTCGAGCGTCTCGGCGATCTCCTCGATCTTTTCCCGCGGGAGCAGCTCGCCGTAACGCCGCATGACGGCGGCCTGGATGTCGAGGATCGAGTGCTGCCCGTCGAAGAGCGACACGATCTCGAGGAGCGGGCGCGGCAGGAGCACGACGGCGCCGGTGTAGCCGGCGGGATCGCGCAGCGCGATGCAGGGCTTCCCCTGATGCTCGACGGGAAAGGCGTCCACGTGCCGCAGGCGCGGAAGGGACTCGGCCATTAGTGTCCCCTCATGCGCGACACTAGTTGAGAAAGTTCAGAGCCGACGCGACGTAAATCCGCGCGGCCTCGACGAGTTGGGCCACCTCGACATACTCGTCCACCTGGTGCGGGATGAGCCGGTTCCCGGGGCCGCACGTGACGATCGGGATCCCGAGCGTCATCCTGAGAATCGTGCCGTCGGTCGAGCCGGGCACACCCCCGAAGCGCGCGGGCTTCCCCGTCGTCTGGCGCACGGCCGCCACCATCGCGCGGACGAGGGGTTCGCTCCGCTCGACGCGCGTCGCCAGCCGGAACCCGTTGATCGCCTGCCACTCGATCGTGACGCCGGGCATCCGCCTCATGACCGCGCCGCACGCCGCGTCGATCTCCGCGGCGACCGCCTTCTCGTCCGGCCCCGGCGTCAGTCTCACGTCGAGCACGGCGTGCGCGGCCGACGGGATCACGTTCGACTGCGGGACGCCTTCGACGGGCGCCTTCACCACGGTCGGCGTCACCGTCGGCGGATGGAGGTGCGGGCTCCTGCGGCAAAGCCGGCGGAGTCGCTTCTCGAGCGCCGGAACCTCGGCGAGCAGGGCGCCCAGCGCGCTGATCGGGTTGACGCCGGCCTCGGGCATTGCGCCGTGGGCCATCCGGCCGTGGATCCTGACGCGCGCCCAGACGACGCCGCGCTGCTCGAGACAGAGCTCGTTCTGCTCCGGCTCGCAGATGATCGCCGCATCCAGCTCGCGGCCGATCGGCGTCGTGCAGAGGTGCCTGACGCCGAGCATGTCGCCCTCCTCGTCCACGAGAGCGCCGACGACGAGCTTGCCGTTGAGCTCGACGCCGCTCCGCCTGATGGCCGCCACGGCGACCATCGCGGCCGCGAGGCCACTCTTCATGTCGGCGGCGCCGCGCCCGTAGATCTTCCCGTCGACCACGTCGGCCGCGAACGGCGGATGCGTCCACTCGCCCGCGTTGCCCTCGGTGACGACGTCGGTGTGGCCCTCGAGCAGGAGGCTCCGGCCGTCGCCCTTCTCGCCGAGCCACGCGAGCACGTTCGGCCGGCCCGGCGCGACCGCGTGGACCTCGACCGCGAAGCCTTCCTTGGAGAGCCAGCGCTCGACGTGCAGCGCGACGGCGGCCTCGTTACCGCGGGGATCGTCCGGGCGCACGACGCTCGGAATACGGACGAGGTCCCGCGTCAGCTGGACGAGCTCTTCGGGATTGATGCAGGCGAGCGCAGCCTGGAGAGCTCCGCTCCGGGCCACAGGAAGCTACTCGTGCGGAAAGGACAGGATGACCGAGTCGAGCCGGATGACGCGGTACTCCTCGCCCGCGACGTAGAAGTAGTGGCCCTCCACCTCTTCGGCCGACTCCTCGAACGCGACGACGGTCTTGAGCTCGGGCATGTCCCGGAAGGCGTTGGCGCCCTCGTCGAACCCGTCGCCCCGCGCCGTCACCTCGCCGTAGCGGATCGGCGAGCCCTTCGGGCAGTGCACGCGGACGTCCGCCGACCCTTCCGTCATGACCCGAACCAGGAGATTGATTCCGTAAACCTGAATCGGTATGGCCGTCATCGGCTCACTATACCACGCCGCCTTGGGCCCGCACGGGCGCCCGGGTGGCGTCAACGAGGTACCAGGTGAGCCCGACCGCCACCACGACCTCGACCGCGCCGCGGAGCGGCCGGCCGAGCACCACGTGGCCAATTCCAAAGAGGCCGAGATAGACGATCACGCAGCCGACCGCCCACTGGACGAGCCCCGCGCCGAGGGCGGCATCGTCGCTCGCGTCCGGAACGATCGCGCGCCAGCCCCGCCCGCCCGGACGCACGCGCCGGTAGAACGCGCGGAGGTGCTCCGCCGGCTCAGGCGCCGTCAGGTACGTCACCCCGAGCCAGACGACGGTCGTCGCGAGCGTCGTCACGAGGAGCAGCGTGGCGAAGCCCCGCGGGTCGTCGGCGGAGAGCCCGAACCCCCACTGGGCCCAGAGCGAGAAGACGAGGGCGGCCGCCATCGCGCTCACCTCGGACCACGCGTTCACGCGCCACCAGTACCAGCGCAGCAGATAGACCAGCCCCGTGCCAGCGCCGATCGCCAGCAGAAACTTCCACGCCCCTTCGACCGTGCCGATGTTCATCGTGACGACGCCGGAGACGGCCATCATCAGGAGCGTCGCGAGGCGCCCGGCGCCCACGTAGTGCGACTCGCGCCGGCCGGGCGCCCAGAAGCGGCGGTACACGTCGTTGACGAGATAGGACGCCCCCCAGTTGAGCTGCGTCGAGATCGTGGACATGTAGGCCGCGAAGAACGCGGCGATCAGGAAGCCGCGCCAGAATGGCGGCAGGTGATCCACCATGACCTTCACGTACCCGGACTCCGGATCGTCCAGGCCGGGATAGAGCACCATGGAGACGAGCGCGACGACGATCCACGGCCAGGGCCGGAGCGCGTAGTGGGCGATGTTGAACCAGAGCGCGGCGAGGAGCGCGTGGCGCTCGTTCTTCGTCGAGAAGATCCGCTGGGCGACGTAGCCCCCGCCCCCGGGCTCGGCACCCGGGTACCACGACGCCCACCAGTTGACCGCGAGATAGACGAAGAAGGTCAGCGCAGGCATCCACGCCGAGTCGAGCGACGGGATCATCCTGAGCGGTGCGTCGTCGGGGAACCGCGTGTGGAGCGCGGCCAGGAGCCCGGACATCCCGCCGACCGCGCCGAGGGCGAAGAAGGCCAGCGCGATGCAGCCGCTCATCGCAAGAATGAACTGGAAGAAGTCGGTCACGACGACGCCCCAGAGCCCGGAGAGCGTCGAGTACAGTCCCGTCAGCACGAAGAGGCCGACGGTCGCCTGCCACTTGCCGACGCCGAGCGTCATCCCGACGATCTTCGCCATCGCCGCGGTCACCCAGCCGATGATGATCGAGTTGACCGCGAGCGCGAGGTAGCACGCCCTGAAGCCCCGCAGGAACGCGGCCGGCGGGCCGGAGTATCGGATCTCGGCGAATTCCGCGTCGGTCGTCACGCCCGCACGCCGCCAGAGTCGTGCGTAGAAGACGACGGTCAGGATCCCGCTCATCACGAACGACCACCAGAGCCAGTTGCCGGCGATGCCGTACTTCACGGTGAGCCCCGTGACGGCCAGCGGCGTGTCCGCGGCGAAGGTGGTCGCGACCATGGAGGTGCCGGCGAGCCACCACGGCACCGCGCGCCCCGAGAGGAAGAACTCGTCCGATGAGGAGCCCGCGCGCCGCGAGTAGAAGAGCGCGATGGCGATCGAGACGACGAAGTAGAGCGCGATGACGGCCCAGTCGATCGCGGTCAGCGTCATGCGCGGCCCTCCTCCGGGAGCGCCGCCTGCTCCCCCTTGCGCTCGATGGCCTCGAGCTTGTCCTTGAAGCGGTCGAGCGCGCGCTCGGCGTCGATGAACTGACTCTGCGCATTCCCGAGGTGCTTGCCGAGCGTCCGTATCGGCTCGCGCACCTTGTCCAGATCCCCGGAGAGTCTCGCGAGGTCGTTCTGGATCTCGCGCGCGTTGGCCTCGATCCGGAGGCCGCGCAGGCCGAGGATGATCACCTGGAGGTAGGCGTAGAGGCTGTTCGGCGAGACGGGCACCACGCGCCGGGAGAGCGCGTACGCGGCGATGGACTCGTCGCCCGGGTCCGCGTCGTCCTTGATGATGATCTCGTAGTAGACGTTCTCCGCTGGCACGTACATCAGCGCGAAGTCGAACGTGCCCTCATCGGGCAGGATGTACTTCTTCGCGATCTCGTCGATCCGCGCCTTCACGTCGCGGGCGAACTGCTTCCTGAAGGGCCGGCGCTTGTCTTCCTCGGGCTCGGCGAGGATGCGGCGGAAGTTCTCGAGCGGGAACTTCGCGTCGACCGGCACCAGGCGGCCGCCGATCCGGATCGCCGCGTCCACCTTCTCGCCGCTCTTGAACGGATGCTGCAGCGTGTAGTGCTCGCGCGGCAGCATCTGGGCCAGCAGCTCGGCGAGGAGCGTCTCGCCGAGCCCGCCCCTGACCTTCGGTGATTTGAGGATCTGCTCGAGCCCCTGGATCTCCTTGCCGACTTCGACGATGCGCTGGGTGGCCTCACCGAGCTGGCCCAGCCTCCCCTGGACCTCGCCCACCACCTTCGCCGCGCTGTCGAGGCGGTCGCCCATCGTCGTCTGGGAGGCGGCGATGAGCTTCATGCCTTCCTGGAGCTGGCGCGACACCTCGGTGCTGACGCCCTTGAGCTCCGTTGCCACGCTCTGCTGCAGGCCGCTGAGCTGGTCTTTCACGCGCAGCGCGAGGTCGCCGACCTCCCTTCGCACGACCTCCTGACCCTCGCGTCCCGCGCGGCGGACGCTCTCGATCTGGCGGAGCAGCATCCACGCGAGCAGGACGAGCGCGGCAAACAGAGCCCCGGCCACGGCGGCGAAGACCTCGGTCACTTCCGCCGCCTCGTTCGAGCGCCCTTCCAGTGGCGACAGACCGCCTTGAAGCCACACGGCGAGCAGACCTTCGCGTCGCGGCGATCCAGGCAGTCGCCGGACATGCGCGTGTGGCAGAGCGCGAAGTCGAACTTCACGGGATCGTTGGGAT
>JBGPIS010000038.1:0-11359 GCA_041484965.1 Methylomirabilia bacterium | reverse complement strand
CGCGGAGATCGTCGAGGAAGCGGAGGCCGTCGGCGCCGACCTGATCGCGCTCGCGACGCACCGGCGCCACGGACTCGGCCGGCTCCTCAAAGGAAGCGTGGCGCGCCGGCTCGAGCGCGCGACCACCATTCCGCTCCTGCTCGTCCCGTACGGCGCGCGGGCGGCGGCCTGTAGGAGAACGCGATGCGATTGCCGACCGACGTCCTGCGCGACGAGCACCGCGTGATTCTCGTTGCGCTGACGACCCTCGAGCGCGCCGCCGAGCGCCTCGCCGCCGGCGGGCCGCTCCCGGGGGGCTGGTGGGAGGAGATGCTGGACTGGCTCCGGGCGTTCGCCGACCGGAACCACCACGCCAAGGAGGAGAAATCGCTCTTTCCGGCGATGGTGAAGGCCGGCGTGCCCGGGGACGAGGGGCCGATCGCCGTCATGCTGGAGGAGCACGTGCAGGGCCGCCTGCTGATCCAGGCGATGGCGTCGGGCGGGGACGCTCGACGGTCCTCGACCGCCAGGGAGTACGTGCACCTGCTGCGCGACCACATCGCCAAGGAGGACGAGTTCGTCTTCCCGCTCGCCGATTCCGTGCTCGACGACCAGGCGATCGCCGCCGTCGCCCGGGAGTTTGAGGCGGTCGAGATCGAGCAGGGGCGTGACGCCTCGATCGACTGCCAGGAGGTGGTGATGAAGCGCCTGGGGGAGGCGCTCGGCTAGACGCTTGGAAGCGCTCCTCGTCTCCACCGCGATCGTCGCCCTCGCCGAGATGGGCGACAAGACCCAACTCCTGTCCTTCGTGCTGGCGGCGAGACTGAAGCGCAGGGTGTCCATCGTCTTCGGCATTCTCTTCGCCACCCTCGCCAACCATTTTCTCGCCGGCTGGGTGGGAGCCCGGCTCGGACACAGCGTGTCCCCAGGGGCCCTGAAGTGGAGCGTCGCCGTCTCGTTCTTCGCGTTCGGCGTGTGGGCGCTCAAGCCCGACGAGCTGGCGGAGGGGCGAACGCTCCGCGGCGCCGGAGTGTTCCTCACCACGCTCATCGCGTTCTTCCTGGTCGAGATGGGCGACAAGACCCAGCTCGCCACGGTCGCCCTGGCGGCCCGCTATGACTCCCTCGTCTCGGTGGTGCTGGGGACGACGCTCGGCATGATGATCGCCAACGTTCCGGCCGTCTGGATGGGCGAGGCCCTCGCCCACCGCGTCAATATGAAGTGGATGCGCTGGGTGGCGGCCGGGCTCTTCGTCGTGCTCGGTGTGCTGACGCTGCTCGCCGGGGACGCCGCCGTTCGCGGCACCACTCCCTGAGGACTCGGCTTCGTCGTGCTAGGGCTAGGGCCGCGCCGCCGGCGCCGCCATCCGGTCCGGCGTCCAGGGCGGATCGAACGTGAGCGTGACGTCCACGCGCTCGACGCCGGGGATCTTCATGACGGCCTCGCGCACCCACGCGGGCATCACGTCGTGGATCGGGCAGCCCGGCGCCGTCAGCGTCATCGTGATCGCGACGGCGCCCTGCTCGATCCTGATCCCGTAGACGAGCCCGAGCTCCACCACGGACAGGCCGAGTTCGGGATCGACGACGCCTCCGAGCGCCTTGATGACCTGCGCCTCGGTGACCGCGGGCGCCGCGTCGGGAGCGCTCACGGCGCCGCGATTCCGACGGGCCGGCGCCGCGCGGCGCACGGCGCCAGGTGCTGGAGCACCCGGGCGAGCGACGCCAGGAACGCGAGGGCGCCGAGCGTCACGACCCCGCCCGACGCGCGGATCCACGTCGCGTCGCCCCGGAGAACCGCGACGGCGAGGGCGAGGATGCCGCCGCCCAGGAGCCACGCGGCGGCCCCCTCGGCCGCCGGCCACGTGAGCTCTGTGAGCGTCGGCACCGGCTCGCGGCCCGCGCGCGGCGCGAAGACGCGGTACCAGACGAGGAACGGTACGATCTTGAACATCATGCCGGCGATCGTGAGCGACACCCAGCCACCGAGCGAGACGACAGCGTAGGCGAGCGCCCAGCGCGGCCCGCCGGCGAGGTCGAAGGCGAGCGTCAGCCCGAGCGCCGTCGCTAAGAGGAGGAACCCGGGGGCCCAGAGAACGAGGCGGAGCCCCCAGTCGAGCGCGGGGCGCCTGCGCGCGCGCGCGATCTCGAGGACCCAGAAGGCGTGACCGCAGGCCGCCGCCCCGACGGCGAGAGCGCCCACGGGCACGAGCCCGGGGAGGGCGAGGAGGCCAGAGACCACGAGCGGCGCGCCGGCGGTGAGCCCCCAGAGCTGGACGCGGCCCGGCCAGCCGGCGGGCTCGGCGGCGAGCATGAACATGGGATAGACGCGCGCGGCGATGCCCAGCACGACCGGCATCACCCAGCCGAGCAGCGCCAGGTGGAAGTGCGCGTGGAGCGTCGGAAAGAACGCGCCCGGCAGGAACTTCCACACGCGGTCCGCTGCGAGGACCAGTCCGAAGACGGCCGTGAGCCCGAGGCCCGCGAGCCCGAGCGCCAGGAGGCGCGCCGTGAAGGTCCAGCGCGCGAGGCCCCGGAGGGAGAGCCCGACGTTCATGAGGTGCAGGGCCACGCCCAGGGCGACGAGCCCCGCGACCCACAGGAGCCCGGCGCGCCGGCCGAGTGCCAGGTGGCCAACCGTGCCGGTGACGCCCGCCGCGAGGACGAGGAACTGCCAGCGCGCGGCACGCTCGCTCCAGATCGGGCGCTCGAGGACGATCGGCACGAGCTGGTAGGTCGCACCCATGATCGTGAGCGTGATCCAGCCGAGCGTCACGGCGTGGGTGAGCGCCACGAGCCGCGGGTGATAGTAGTGGCCCGCCAGCTCGCCCGCGAGCACGGGGATGGCCGCGGCCGCGAGGAAGAACGTGACCGCCGCGAAGACCAGGTCGCGCAGGGGCAGCGTCGCCGACGGCGCGCGGCCCGGGTCCGGGCGCGGCGTGCTCACGCGGCGCCCCGCTTCTCGATGACGATGCGCACCACGCCGGGCTGGGGCTCGTCGGTCGTGTGGGCGAAACCGCGCTCGGCGAGCAGCGGATAGAGGAATATCGGGCGCCGGTCGTGGATCACCTCGAGCCGCTCGCCGACACCCAGGCGCTCGAGCTCGTGGAGCACGAGGACCATCGGTTGGGGCGGCTCGAGGCCACGCACGTCGATGCTCCGCCGCCCCGCGCCGGCCGTCGCCGCCGTTGCGGCCCCCTCGGGAGCGGTACCGCCCTCGCCGCGGTAGAACCACACCGACCAGTCGTCGTCGGCCCGGCGCAGGGTCCAGTGCGCGAAGCCGCGCTTGCCGAGGACGTCGTAGAGCGGGACGGGTTCGAAGGGCGTGCGCAGAGAGAGCGCCTGCCCCGCGTCGAGCGACTTCACCGCGGCCATGATTCGCGCGAACGGCTCGACACCTTTCTTGATGTCGTCGCGCACGTCCACGTGCACCTGCATGGACACGGGGAGCGCGGCGAGCGCGGCGGGCTTGGGCGCAGCAGCGAGGGCGCGCGCGGGCTCGCCGGCCTCCGGCGGGCCGGCGTCGGCGTCTCCGACGGTGCGACGGATCACCGCGAGCAGCTCGGCCGCCGGCACGCCTGCGATCCGCGCCGCTTGGGCGACGGTGATGCGCGGCGCCATCACCCGCCGCAGCAGCCGGTTCCTGAGCTGCTTGAAGTGGGTGTGATAGGTTGCGAGGACGTCGATCAGCTCGGGGTGGGCGTCGAGGAGCCCGCCGAGCGTCGTGTCGCCCGAGATCATGCCGTTGCCACCGCCGCGTTGAGCTTGTCGAGCAGCGCCTCGACGGGCACGCCGGCCGCCGCCGCGGCCTCGGTCAGCCTGAGGTGACCGCCGCAGCAGTGGTTGATCCCCATCGCCTTCAGCACGGCGAGGGCGGCCGGGTCCTTGCCGATCTCCTCGACCTTCTGGTCTGCGTGGAATGCCATGGTGTGTCCTCCTCGAGTGAACGATACCGGCGACGCGCGGCCGGGCCGTATGATCGGGCTCATAGCCCCGCCGGAGGTCGCGCGAAGGCGCGCTCGCCGCGCGCGTCCCGCCAGCTCCGCGCGACGCGCAGGAGCCAGTACGTCGCGGTCCCAGCCGCGAGGTGCTTGAGCGTGTGGCCGCTCACGAGCCCGCCCCAGGCGAAGATCGCCGCGTCGAGCGCCTCGAAGACCTTCGAGAGCGCGTACCAGCCGGCCACGGCGGCGATGGCGGCGCCCGGGATCCACCGGCGCGGGTAGAGCAGGAGCGCCAGCGGGATCAGGACCAGCGGCACGAACTGCACGAGCCCGTAGGGCCTGAGGTCGCCCGTCCCGCCGAGCTCGCTCGAGCGCCAGGACACGACGCTCCCGAGCCCCGCCGCCAGGCAGAGCGGCAGGAGCCACGGGCCGGCGCGGGGGCTCACGCGCTCGCCGAGCGCCAGCGCGCAGAGCGACATGAACGCGAGCGTCATCGGCAGCCGGTCCCAGAAGAGGGCGGGCGTGCTCGGCGCCAGGTGGTAGTACCCGGAGCCCGCGCCCGTCAGCAGGACGCCCGTGAACAGCACGAGGAACGCCGCGCGCTCCCACGCGGCGCCGCCGGTCGCGCCCACGACGAGGCGGAGACCCACCATGCCGACGGTGACGAACGGGAGGTTCGAGAGCACGTTGAGCGCGTTGGGGATGCCGAGCAGCGCCCGCCGGTCGGCGAAGGCGTGATACGCGGGGTCCTGGGGAATCGGCGCAAGGCGGAGCGCCACGCCCGCGGCGCCGACGGCGACCGCCACGAGCGCCGCGAGGCGCCAGTCCGGCTTGGGCCTAGCGTCAGGCGCCGACAAGGCCGAGGGTGTGCCGCGCGATCATCAACTCCTCGTCCGTGGGGATCACCCACGCCGATGCCGGGGAGCCAGGGACGCTGATGCGCGGTCCGCCCCGCGCGTTCGCCTCGGGATCGAGCCGGACGCCGAGCCATTCGGCCGCGCGGCCGACGCGCTCCCGGATCGGTGCCGCGTGCTCGCCGATCCCGGCGGTGAACACGAGCGCGTCGAGGCCGCCGAGCGCCGCGGCGAGCGAGCCGAGCTCGCGGCCGATGCGGTAGACGAACACGTCGAGCGCGTGCCGCGCGCGCGGCGCGTCGCTCGCGAGCAGGTCGCGCACGTCCGGGCTCACGCCCGACAGGCCGAGCAGCCCCGACTTCTTGTAGAGGAGCTCGGTCACCTCCGCAAGGCTCATCCCGCGCTCGCCCATCAAAGGCAGGATGACGCCCGGATCGATCGCGCCCGTGCGAGTCCCCATCGGCAGCCCCTCCAGCGCGGTGAAGCCCATCGTCGTCGCGACCGAGCGGCGGGCCTTCATCGCGCACATGGACGCCCCGGCTCCGAGATGAGCGACGACGACGCGCCCGGCGGCGGCGTCACCGAGATACTCCGGCAACACCGCCGCGATGTACTCGTACGAGAGGCCGTGGAAGCCGTAGCGCCTGATCCCGGCCTCGCCGAGCGCCCAGGGGAGCGCGAAGGCCTGCGCCACGGCCGGCTGGGTCGTGTGGAACGAGGTGTCGAAGCAGGCCACTTGGGAAAGCTCGGGCCGGAGCTTGGCGAGCGCCCGGATCGCCGCGAGGTTGTGGGGCTGGTGGAGCGGCGCCAGCGGGCCGAGCGCCTCGAGCGCGTCCATCACCTCCGCGTCCAGGCGCACCGGCGCCAGATACTTCATGCCGCCGTGAACCACGCGATGGCCGGCCGCCACGACCTCGGAGCCCGCCGTGTGCCCGTCGATCCAGTCGAGGATCGTGGCGAGCGCTTCCTCATGGCCCAGGACGCCGGTCGAGGCGCTCAGATCCTCGCGCGTGAGGCTCGCGCCGGCCGCGTCCTTCACGGCGAAGCTCGGCCGCGCGCCGATGCCGTCCACCTCGCCGTGGCAGGCGAGGGCGAGGGACCGCGCGGCGCCGGCGTCGAAGACCGAGAACTTGATGGACGACGAGCCCGCGTTGAGGACGAGGAGGACGCGCGTCACAGCCGGGGGCCGCGGCGCGCCCAGAGGAGCGCGACGGCGCACGAGGCCATGCGCGTGAGCGCGCTGTCGGCCCGGCTCGTCAGCACGATCGGCACGCGCGCGCCGAGCACGATGCCGGCGCTCTGCGCCTCGCCCAGGTACTCGAGCTGCTTCGCCAGCATGTTGCCCGATTCCAGGTCGGGGACGACGAGGATATCGGCGCGGCCGGCGACGGGCGACTCGATGCCCTTGATCCGCGCCGCCTCCTCGGACACCGCGTTGTCGAAGGCGAGCGGCCCGTCGAGGATGCCACCCGTGATCTGCCGGCGGTCGGCCATCTTGCAGAGCGCCGCGGCGTCGATCGTGGACCGGATCTGGGGGTTCAGCGTCTCGATGGCCGACAGGATCGCGACCTTCGGCGTGTCGATCCCGAGGACGTGCGCCAGGTCGATCGCGTTCTGCACGATGTCACGCTTGACGTCGAGGTCGGGCGCGATGTTGATCGCCGCGTCCGTGATGAAGAGCGGGCGCGCGTAGGTCGGCACGTCCACGACGAACACGTGGCTGATCCGCCGGCCGGTGCGAAGCCCGGTCTCCTTGGCGACGACCTCCTGCATCAGCTCGTCGGTGTGGAGGCTGCCCTTCATGAGTGCCTCGACCTCGCCCGTGCGCGCCATCGCCACGGCCCGCTCGGCGGCCTCGTGGCTGTGGCGCGTCGCGACCAGCTTGTACGGCCCTAGGTCGACCGACTCGGTCGCGGCGACGGCGCGGATCTTGGCCTCGGGGCCGACGAGGAGCGGGACGATGAGGCCGGCGCGCGCCGCGTCGATCGCGCCCAGGAGCGAGTTCCGGTCCACGGGATGGACCACCGCGGTCCGGAGCGGCTCGAGTCCCTTCGTCAGCTCGATCAGCCGGCGGTAGCGCGCGCCGCGGTCGTGCATGTGAACCGCGGGCAGGATGGCGCGCGGGCGCCGGACCTTCTCCGTCGGCGCCAGGACTTCGGCGGTCCCCTCGATGACGACCTCGCCCTTCTGGTTGAGGCAGCGGCAGTCGAGGGTGACCCGGTGCCTCGCGGGGTCCAGGGCGGTCGCCGTCACCGACACGGTCACCGTGTCGCCCGGCCCCACCGGCCGCGTGAAGCGGAGCGTCTGGCCGAGGTAGATCGTGCCGGGGCCGGGGAGCTTCGTGCCGAGGAGCGTCGAGATCAGCGCGCCGCCCCACATGCCGTGGGCGATGATCCGGTGGAAGACGTCGCTCCGCGCGTACTCCTCGTCCACGTGCGCGGGGTTCACGTCGCCCGACATCACCGCGAAGAGCTGGATGTCCTCGCGCGTCAGCGTGCGCGTGAGGCTGGCAGTGTCGCCGACCTTGATCTCGTCGAACGTCCGGTTCTCGATCATCGGCTCCACGGGCGCCATCCTACTCCTCGAGCACGTAGGCGCCCGGGTTCGCGAAGGGCAGGTTCGGATTCTTTCATGTCACCATTCCTCTGAGACGTTGAGCGCACTCGGTCGGGAGTAGCAACTCACATGCCCCGCCTGCCGGGGAGGAAGCGCCAACACAATCAGGGAGTTGATCGGTGCGGGCGCCCGGCGCACTGTCGCGTGCCCGCCCCACCCTTGGGGTGCGTTCGCCGCAGAGCTCAGGCCCGAGCTCGTGGCGAGCGCGGAGTGGGTCCGCGACCGCCTGGGCGACCCGATGGTCGCGCTCGTCGTGCGGCGCCCTGCTCGGCTACGGCCGGCTCGTCGGCTACGACCGCTCGTGGATCGAGTGGGGAACCGCGACGATCTGCCGGCGCGGTAGACGACCCGCGGCTCCGGCTCGACTAGGCTGAGGCGCGGGCGCTCCACTTCCGGGGCCGTCGCGCCTCACTCGTTCCCGCGCCCGGGCGCTAACCGGTGGACTTCGCGTCATTGTGTTCTGGCAATCGCCTTGCAGTTCCATTCGTCGCCATGACCGCACAGAGCTTCTTTCGCGGGGTCCTCATTGCGGCAGGCCGGCCGAGCCTGGCCGATGCCAAGCGAGTGACCGCGGCGGTCTTTCACACCCTGCGCGACCGGCTGACACCGGACGAGGCCGACCAGGCGGCGGCCCAGCTCCCGCGGCCGCTCAAGCTCCTCTGGTGGGAGGGCGAGGCCGACGGGCGGCGGCCCGCGAAGATGCACCGGAAGGAGTTCTACGCGCGGGTCATGGGCGAGGCCGGGCTCGCGTCCGAGCGCGAGACGCGCCAGGTGATCCAGGCCGTCTTCGCGGCGCTCAAGGATCAGCTCTCGCCCGGCGAGTCGGACGACATCGTGACGCAGCTGCCGAAAGACTTGAAGCCGGTCTGGGAGGACGCGTGATGAAACGGAGACTGCGCCGGGGCGCGCGGAGGGCGGCGCTGCGTCGGGTCCCCGAGCCGGATCGGGGCGGTCACGTCACCGTGCTGTTGGAGGAAGTCGCGAGCCACCACGAGACGAGCCCGCGGCTCACCGGCGGCGACCCGGACGCCGACTGGAAGCGGGCGTACTCGTCGGGCGACGAGGCCGTCGGCGGCAGCGTGGCCACGCCGGGCCAGGACGTGGTGGACGAGCTCGGCAGGGCGCTCGGCGTCGAGCAGGAGTCCGACGCCGAGGTGAGGGCGTCGGACGAGATCTTGCGGCGGCGGGACCGCTTCCGCTGGCACCTCGAGCGCGACGCTGCCGACCTCGAAGAGGGACGCGCGCGGAGGAGGACACCACGACGAACATCCTGCACCCGACCGACTTTTCCGAGTGCGCGACGCACGCCGAGAAGCTCGCCGTGCGTCTCGCGCGCGAGCTCAACGGCGAGCTCGTGCTCACCCAGGTGCTCGTCGAGACGCCGCTCTACGGCGAGGGGCTCCTCAACATGCGCGAGGCGCAGAAGGTCTACGACGCCCAGCGGAAGTGGGCGGAGGAGACGCTCGAGGCGCGCGCGGGCCAGATCCGCGGGGACGCGGGCATCAAGGTGCGCTGGACGCTCCGCATCGGCGTGCCGTTCGAGGAGATCGTCGGGGCGGCGGAGGAGGAGCGCGCCGAGATGATCGTGATGGGCACCCACGGCCGCAGCGGCCTGAACCGGCTGCTCCTCGGCTCGGTTGCCGAGCGCGTGATCCGCCTCGCGCCATGCCCGGTCGTGACCGTGCGCCAGGCGAAGGAGCCGGAGGCGCGATGACGGGCCTCGGCACAGTCGCGGACTGGATGACGCACGAGCCCGTCGCGGTGGCCGAGGAGACGCCGTTGAGCCGGGTGCTCCAGCTCATGGGCGCGCAGCAGATCCGGCACGTGCTCGTCATGCAGGGCGAGCGGCTCGCCGGCATCTTCTCGAGCCGCGACGTCCGCCGGCTGCTCGGCGGCGCCGTGGGCGCCGTGCCCGCCGACGTCGCGGTGGCGGCGCTGATGACCGAGAACCCCGTGACGGTGTCGCCGCGCGCGTCGCTCGTCGAGGCCGCGCGCGAGATCCTCGACCGGAAGATCGGCGCGCTGCCGGTCACCGACGCCGGCCGGCCCGTCGGGATCCTGACGCGCCAGGACGCGCTCGAGGCCCTGCTCGCCTGGGCGGAGCGGGCGCGATGAGCCGCGCGGGCGTCCTCGCAAGCGTCGCCCTCGGTCTCGCCCTCGCCGGCTCGTCGATCGCGGTGGGGCAGGGGCCGGCGGCCGTCCGCGTCGAGCAGGGCGGTCGGGTATTCGTCGACAACGGTTGCTACGGGTGCCACACGGTCGGCAAGCTCGGGACGCCGATCGGGCCCGATCTCTCGCACCTCGGGTCGAAGTACCCGCTCGAGTACGTCGAGCGCTGGATCCGCGACCCGCTGCTCCAGCGGCCCAGCGCCCACATGCCGAGGCTCGAG
The DNA here is from genome assembly GCA_041484965.1 of Methylomirabilia bacterium. Taxonomy (GTDB): domain Bacteria; phylum Methylomirabilota; class Methylomirabilia; order Rokubacteriales; family CSP1-6; genus JBGPIS01. Next base: position 1,580 of record JBGPIS010000038.1, on the reverse strand, counting down.
CTCAGTGACGACCAGGTGCGGGCCCTGGCCGCGTATCTCTCGTCGCTGCGCTGACGGGACCGCCCATGATCGCCGCGACCGCTGAATCGCCCGGCACCACGCAGATTTTTAATCGTCTCACGAGAAGCAGGGGAAGAGCCGATGCGCGTGAGTGAGCTGATGAGCCCGAACGTGACGACGGTCGGCGTCGCGGACTCCTGCCAGGAGGCGGTGAGCCGGATGGTCCGGCGGAAGATCCGTCACCTGCCGGTCGTGGACGGCGCGGGCACCCTCGTCGGCGTCGTGACCGACCGCGATCTCCGTCACCACCTCTTCGGGCCGCGCGTGCTGAAGGACATCGGGCAAGTGTCCGTGGACGCGCTGCTCAAGGCGGTGCCCGTGAAGGAGATCATGTCCGCGCCCGCCGTGACCGTCGCGCCGGGCGACCTACTCGAGACGGCGGCGGGCAAGATGCTCGAGGACAAGGTCGGCTCGCTTCCCGTGGTGGAGGCCGGCCGGGTGGTCGGGATCATCACCGAGACCGACCTGCTGCGCCGGATCTGTCGGGCCGACTCCTGCAGCGCGGAGTGCGCCGAGATCGTCGTCTCGTTCCCGTGACGCGCGCCTGGCTGCTCCTGGTCGTGGCGCTGGCCGCCTGCGCCACGCCCTACGTGCGCGGCCGCGCGGCGCTCGGTGAAGGCCGTTACGACGAAGCCGCCGCGCGCTTCCGCGACGTCCTCGCCGCTGACCCCGCGCGGGCGGACGCGCGGACCGGCCTGGGCGTGGCGCTCTACAAGCAGGGGGCGTTCGACGGCGCGGCGGACACGCTCCGCGACGCCGTCGCCGCGGCGCCCGGGAGCGCCGAGGCGCGGCTCTATTTCGGCCTCGCCCACCTGCGCCGCGGCGAGGACCGCGAAGCGGAGGCCGCGCTCACCGCGCTCCGGGCGCTCACCATCCACCCGCGCATCGCCGGTCAGCTCGATCGCGCCGTCCGCGTGCTCCGGCTCGCGGACCTGGCCGACGATGTGCGCGCCTTTGTCGCCGCCAGCCTCGAGGACGAAGTGGCGTGGGCCGCCGAGGTCCGCGACGCGCGCCAGGCCCCGCGCGCGTTCATGCAGCCGACGTGGTTCTTCTACTGGGACACACGCGAACGGTACCCGTCGGGCTGGTGTCCGTGAGAAGCTCGTGCGGGGGAGGGGGCTATGCCACTGACACCGCACGTCGAGCAGCATTTCACGGGAAGTCTCGTTGTCCGCGATACGGTCATCGGGATGTCGGACGGGCTGACCGTGCCTTTCGCGCTGGCCGCCGGACTCTCCGGCGCCGTGGACTCCACGGCGCTCATCGTCACGGCCGGGCTCGCCGAGATCGCCGCGGGCTCGATCGCCATGGGACTCGGTGGCTATCTCGCCGCGCGAAGCGACGCCGAGCACTATGCGAGCGAGCTGGCGCGCGAGGAGCGTGAGATCGTCGAGCTGCCGGACGTTGAGGCCGCGGAGGTAGAAAAGATTCTGGAGACATACGGCGTGGCGCCCGATGCCGCGGCCACCGTGGTCGCGGCGATGCGCCGGACGCCCGCGCGGTGGCGTGACTTCATGATG